>JAQBTI010000042.1 GCA_027624995.1 Chloroflexota bacterium | reverse complement strand
GGCCATCGAGGCTATCGTTGAGGAGGTCGCCGCCTGATGTCGTTTACACACCTATTGACGTAACCTCGCTTGAGGGGAGCCTTTTCGCTTTCACCCATTCGGTGCCTCCTACATGATTGCGTAATCAGAAGGCCAGGCCTAATTATGTGGGTGTATTATAACGTCTAGACGCCCATTATATCCGTGTTCTTGGCAGAATATTCATAGTAATCACGGGAACGCCAATCACTGCTTCAGCCTATCTGGGAAATCCAGGCTTAGCTACGACCAGTTGAAGAGGTACCTCACCATACTCTCGGAGCAGCACATGATAGACAGGAACGACTCCGGTAACTTCGAGATCACCGACAGAGGACAGAAGACACTGGCCAAGGTGTCTCGTGTACTCGAGTCGACGCGTGCGCTCCAACGCGAGCTCGACCCCGGAGAGTTAGTGGCGAACGGGGCCGCTGCGGACTAGGGGGGCCATGGTATACCTGCGATGTTTCAGTCAGCGAGGCCGGTGATGAGTCGTACCGCGTCCATATCAATGGACTCACGGACCAGGTCGGCGAGTTTGTCGAACTCCCGAGACTGAGAGAACGCGTCTCCGTCCAGGCTCAAGGTCCGTCCCTTGCGAGCCGCGAGCCGCCTCAGCATCGAGCGGCGTAGCTCTGGACTGTGGAAAAGGCCATGGACGTACGTTCCCATGATCCATCCATCTGAACTCAGTGAACCGTCAATTGAGTCCACGGAAGCCTCTGATCGGCTCGACACGCGAAACGGCACGGCCGGAGCGCCCAGTCCTGGAGACGCCTCGAGTACGGTCGTTCCCATGTGTATCTCATATCCCGACAGGGGGAGTCCGCATGCACCCTCCAGCAGTCCATAGTCCGCCTCGACCGTCCCGGACACACGGTGAGTCTGTTTCTCAGCAGAAAATCGTGTCACGACGGGCAGGAGGCCGAGTCCTCTGACCTCGTTCTCGCTGGACTCTATTCCGAGGGGGTCGAGAATCGCCCGCCCCAGCATCTGGTAGCCGCCGCAGACTCCAACGACCGCCGCGCCCTTCGCGGCCGCTCCCAGCAAGGCATCCGCCATCCCGGTTTCTCGCAGGTGTTTCAGGTCGGATGCGGTGGTCTTGGTTCCGGGTAGCACCACCATATCCGGCTCACCCATATCCCCCGGTGAGCGCACATAACGCAGGCCGATGCCCGCCTCCCGACCGAGCGGATCGAAGTCATCGAAGTTAGAAATGTGCGGTAGGGCGATCACGGCTACGTCGATCAGTGCGTCGGGATCGAGATCGGTCGGCCGCATGGCCGGAGAGTCCTCTTCGGGGATATAGATGTCCCTGAAATAGGGAACAACGCCAAGGACCGGTACGCCGGTCAGCTCCCTGATCTGTACCAAGCCAGGCTGCAGGAGCGAAACGTCGCCCCGGAACTTGTTGATCACCATCCCCTTGATAAGCGCTCTTTCCTCCGGAGCCACCAATTCCACCGTGCCGTACAGCGACGCGAAGACGCCGCCCTTGTCGATGTCGCCCACCAGCAGGACGGGCGCGCCGGCGTAGAGCGCGACCTCCATGTTCACGATGTCGCCCCGGCGCAGATTGATTTCGGCCGGGCTCCCGGCCCCCTCGATGACCACGACGTCGAACTCGGACCTGAGCCGGTCCAGGGACCCGGCCACGACCTCCCACAGGGCTTCCTTTCGACGACCGAAGTCGCTCGAGTCCAGGGTGCCCATCGGGCGGCCCATGACAACAAGCTGCGACCGGTAGTCGACCTCCGGCTTCAACAGCACCGGGTTCATCTCGGCCATGACGGGCGTCTCGGCCGCATCGGCCTGCACGGCCTGGGCCCGTCCTACCTCGGCGCCGTCGGAGGTCACGTACGAATTCAATGACATGTTCTGGGCCTTGAAAGGTGCGACACGGTAGCCGTCCTGCTTGAAGATTCGGCAGAGGGCAGTCACCAGAAGGCTTTTGCCAACTGACGATCCGGTGCCCTGTACCATCAGGGTCCTGGCAGTCAATAGACTGTCCTCTCTTCTAGCCGTCCACAGATACGACAGCTATTCACCGATACGCCATCGAAAGGTTCGCACGAAATGGTCCGTTCGTCATCGCCAGACTAGTACATCTGCAACTGGTCGGTTTCGAGAAACCATATAGCCTTGTGGTCAACTTGATCAGGAGGTAACTGACAATGCCTAAGGCGAACAATCGCAATATCAAGATCCTCGGCGCTGGATGGCTTGTCCTGGGAGGCATCTTCCTCGCCATAGCACTCGTTGCCTTCCTCTCTGTCGTCATCGGCAACGATCCTGACGGGCAGGCATTTGAGAGTGGAGACAAGTGGTGGATTGTCGTGCTGGTGTTGCTCGCATTGGGAGCCGTTCCGATGGTCAACGGATTGGCACTCTTGCGTCGCAACCCGGTGGCGCGACCATTAATAGCCATATCGTCGTTGGTCTTCCTCATACCGTCTGCTGCTGGGGCGGCTACGGGCGTCGGCATCCCTTTCCTGTTGGTAGTCTTGGCAAGTCTATGGTTCACGTCGTCAAAAAACGGCAAGAAGGCGTTCGAGAGCTACGTGGCAAGAGAGAACGGATGAGGATGTGTTCAGGAGCCCCGACTCGCTTCAGAGCGCTGGTGTGGGCTCTCCGCACCGATGAGACCGAGCGGCGAAGTAGATAACACCCCGTTGCCGACCCCCGAAGCCGGGAGCACAACAGGGGTGCCGGACTGTGGGTGTGCGATGACGAACACGCTGGCGCCGTAGACGGCCAGGATGTTCTCTTCAGTGAGCACCTCAAGTGGAGGACCGTCCGCGTACGACTTGCCCTCGGAGAGCATGACCAGGCGGTCACAGTACTGGGCGGCCAGGGTTAGGTCATGCATGGCCACGACCGCGCAATCGAGCCGGTCCGGCAGCAGGCCGCGGACCAGGTCCATGATGCCAACCTGGTGGGCAAGATCGAGGTTGGTGGTCGGCTCGTCCAGGAGCATTACCGGGGAGGCCTGAGCAAGGGCCATCGCTAGAACGGTCCGCTGCCGTTCGCCGCCCGAGAGGCTCGAAATCGGCCGGTCCGCCATGTCCCAGACATCAGTCAGGCGCATGGCGCGGGCGGCTACTTCGACATCGTGTGCGCCCTCCCATTCAAATATCCTGAGGTGAGGGTTCCGTCCCATGAGCACCACGTCCAGCGCGCGGTAGCCGGCCGGAAGCTGCGGGTTCTGCGGGACCACCGAAACCAGCCTGGCCCTCTCGGCGTCCCCGGTCGAGTTGAGGTCCTTACCATCGACGACGACCCGCCCGCCCGTCGGATGCATGACTCCGCTGAGGAGCTTCAGCAGAGTCGTCTTCCCCGCGCCGTTGGGGCCGACGATTCCGACGATCTCGCCGCGGTCGACTCGAAGGTCGAGGCCGTCGAGAATGGGCGTCTCTCCATACGAAAATCTGAGCCCTTCGGTGATTATCATGGCAGTGGCTAGGCCGTAATCGGCTCTCGGCGACGCAGAAGGTAGAGGAAGAACGGTGCGCCGCACAGCGCGGTGACGACTCCCACCGGAAGCTCGGCCGGAGAGGCCACCGTCCTCGCGGCCAGGTCGGCAAGGATGAGGAAGCCTGCGCCTACTATCGCCGCCATGGGCACCAGGGAACGATAGTCGTTGCCCCACGTCAGGCGTACGGCGTGTGGCGCGATCAGGCCTACGAACCCGATGGGCCCCGTGAAGGACACCGCGGCGGCCGTGGAGAGCGTCGCAGCGATTATCAGCACGAGCTTTGTTCGCTCTACGTTTACGCCAAGCTGGCGGGCATGGTCCTCATCAAGCTGCATGACGTTCAATACCCTTCCGTAGAAGAGCACGACCAGCAGGCTGGGGACTATGTATGGGAGGACCAACACGCTGTGCTTCCACTGCGCAGACCCGAAACCTCCGAGCAGCCAGCTAAGCACCGGCCGCAAGTCTGGGTCGCTTCGGATCATGAGCAGACTGGTCAGAGCGCCGGCCGCAGAGGAGATCGCAACGCCTGCCAAGATCAACGTGATGAGGGACATACCTTCGGCCCGGCGAGCAATGGTGTATGCCCCCATTACGGCAGCGATCGACCCAGCGAAGGCAGCGATCGGCACCAGACTGGTATCTTTGAAGTAGAGGGGGACTCCTGTTACCAGTACGAACGTTGCCCCCAGACCGGCGCCCGCGGTCGCACCGATCAACGACGGGCCTGCCAAAGGGTTGCGGAACAGTGCCTGGTAAGTCGCGCCCGAGAGCGCCAGTGCTCCACCGACGATTCCGGCGAGCACAATTCGTGGCATCCTGAGACGCCAAAGTATCGTATCCCACGAGTCCGGCCAGCTCTCAGCCACACTCACGAGTGGGACCTTGGCCACGACCATCTTGAAGACCGTGAGTGGAGGAATATCGACCGACCCCTGTGTCGCGGCCAGCATTCCTATGACTGCGACCGCCGCCAGGCCAACGGCGAGCCGACGCCAGGGATAGGACATGGTCTCCGGAATGGCCCCTCCTATCGCAGGAAGGGCAGTCGAATCCGCCCCCTTCACCCTGGAGACGGCCTTCGGTAACCACTGCTTGATCATGAGGGCAGCCCTGGGTCTAGAAGAGTTCCGGGTAGATCAGCTTCGCGATAAACTCGATGCCCTCTACGAATCTCGGCCCCGAGACACTGAGCGGGTCTCCCACAAGCGTTAGGACCTGGCCGCTCTTGACCGCGCTTACGCCCTTGAACGCGGCAATGTCGAAGACCTCCTGGGGATCGTCCGTGAAGATGTAGTCCGGGTCCTGGGCCACGATTTCCTCGGCGCTTATCTGCGCGTACCCTGAAATCCCCCCGGCTATGTTGTTGAGCTTGAGGAGCTCAAAGACCTCGCCCTCGAGAGTATCGTTCCCCATTGTCCAGAAGCCTGGGAGAACGTCCAGTACGGATGGGCCCGCTGTGACGGGCTCCATGACCTGCTTAACCTTCTCGATCCGCGCCGTGAAGTCGGCGGCGACCTCTGCGGCGACGGCGGGCTTCCCGACGATGTCTCCCCAGAGGCGAATCGTTTCGGCGATCCTGGTGAAATCACTGCTAAGGGTCTCGATATACAGCACTTTCAGCCCCGCGGCCTCCAGCGCCTCGATGAAGCTGGGAAAGAACACGTAGACGAGGTCTGGCTCCAAGGCGACGACCGCCTCGACGTCCATGTCGAACGCCCCACCCACCCTCGGAATGTCGGCTACCTCAGGCGGGAACGCCGCGAAGCTATGGGTGGCGACAATACGGTCCCCCTCACCGATGGCGAATAGTATCTCGACGACTGCTGAGTCGAAGGCCACGATGCGCTCGGGCGCCTTGTCAAGCGTGATCTTACGGCCGTTGCTATCCACCACGGTCGTCGGAAACACGGCCTCGGGGACCGGAGTCGGCGTAGAGGTCGGGACCGCCAAAGCCGGTAGCGGCGTTGCCGGCGCCAGCGGGAGCCCAGGCGATATCGCCGGACCACGCACAACAGTCGGCGCAGGCGCGGCCGCCTTCGGTGCTGCCGGCGGCTGGGGCGCCACGTCGATGTCCCCACCGCATGCGGCCGCAAGCAGAGCTATCGACCCGACTACCGCCAATACGAGTGTGCTACGAAATCTCATTCCATCTCCCTCCCATGTCGTTGAAGAAACTACCCCCACCCGTCGAGTTACCAGCGTCGAGGCCAAAAAAAAACCTCCGCTCCGAGTGTGGTGAGCGGAGGCCTATCGGCCTCAAATCCAGTACCTTTCCTCGAAGGTCTTAAACCAGTTGGGTATGGCCAGTGGACCGGACTCGCCCTGATTCCTCAGGGCCTACCGTTGCGGGACAGCGCCGGACTTTGACCGGCTTCCTCTTTGAGCCTCGTTGGAGGCGACCTTACCCAGTATTCAGTTGTACCATCGACGCAAATACTGACACGGGTAGCGCCACGTGTCAATACTCCGACGGAGACCGGCGAAAGTGCGGTCCGCTATGTTTACGCCATTGGCGGGGTTAGAATGAAACCCATGACAGACCTCCACGGAACAGAGTACCAGCCTCCATTTGTCGGCCCCACCACCTTCTTGAGAACTCCCTACGCGAGGACCGCCGCGGAACTGGCGGGCCTGAGTCCGGACGTTGCCATCATCGGCGCCCCCGTCGACATGGGCACGGTCAACCGTCCTGGTGCCAGGCTGGCGCCTCGGGCGATCAGGCAGGCTGGCTACTTTGGGACGCCTCACACTGACGTGTACCACATGGGACTGGGCGTTTATCCGACTCGCGTTCTCAACATCGTCGACTTCGGCGACGCCAACTGCCCTCCGCACTCGCTGGAGATGGCCCACCAGGCCATCTGGACTAAGGTGACTCAGGCCCTGCAGGCGGGAGCTGTCCCTGTGGTCCTGGGAGGCGACCACTCCATCACTCAGCCAAGTGCTACCGCCGTCGCACAGCATTTGGGATTCGGACGTGTCGGAATCGTCCACTTCGATGCCCATCCGGACACCGGAGCACTCAGCTACGGCGAAGTGCTCCTCGGACACGGAACACCGATGCGCCGACTAATCGAATCCGGGGCTGTCCCTGGGCGGAACTTCGTTCAAGTGGGTTTGCGGGGGTACTGGCCTCCGGGCGACATCTTCGAGTGGATGAAGGCCCAGCAGATGCGCTGGCATCCCATGGCAGAGATCGAGACCAGGGGCTTCGATGCGGTGCTTGAGGAGGCGATTTCAGAGGCTAAGGACGGGCCAGACTACATCTACCTGTCCGTCGATATCGACGTACTGGACCCGGCGTACGCTCCGGGGACCGGAACGCCGGAGCCGGGAGGGATCACTTCAGCCGAGCTGCTGCGGGCCGTGCGTCGCATCGCATCCACGGTCAAGCTAGTCGCAATGGACGTCGTCGAGGTCTCACCGCCATTCGATGGTCCGGGCGCGATCACGTCCGAGGCGGCACACCGCGTCGTGCTCGAGGCAATCAGCGCTTTGGCGTGGTCCAAGGAGCAGGCGCAAAATGTATAGACGGGCCTTTAGACTCGCTAAAGCCATTGTGACTTTTTCTAAAACATGATATAATTTCTACACAAGGCGCCTAGAAAGAATAGGTGGATTGTGGTCCACTTAGCTCAACGGCTCCCAGGCCGCCAAATTAGTCGCCTTCCAGCTACGGTTCAGGCATACAAAGTGCAAGCCGCGACCCAGTACCAGAGACATAGGAGTAGTTGATGGCGATAGACCAGCGTGAGCGAATCGAGGCCGAAAACTACACAGCTGCGGACATTCAGGTGCTTGAGGGCATGGAGGCCGTCCGCCGCCGGCCCGGCATGTATATCGGCAGCACCGACCAACGTGGCCTCCATCACCTCATTCAGGAGATCGTCGACAACGGCGTTGACGAGTTCATGGCAGGCCAGTGCACTAGGCTTACGGTGCATATCCTGGCAGACGGCAGCGTACGAGTCGAGGATGACGGTAGAGGCATCCCCGTCGACATACACCCCAAGACGGGAGTCTCGGCCGTAGAGACTGTAATGACCACGCTGCACGCGGGTGGTAAGTTCGGAGGCAAGGCTTACACCGTCTCCGGCGGCCTCCACGGCGTCGGGGCCTCCGTCGTCAATGCCCTCTCAACCTCGACGAAGGTCGAGGTCTACCGCGACGGCAATGTCTACACGCAAGAGTTCTCCAAGGGCGAGCGCACGACCGACCTGACGTCCGAGCCCGTAGACCCGTCGATGGCCGACAAGAAGGGCACCGTCGTCACGTTCATGCCCGACGCCGATATCTTCGAGAGCATCGACTACGACTTCAAGGAACTCGCCCAGCGCTTCAAGGTGATGGCCTACCTCAACAAGGGCCTGGGCATCTCGTTCCGGAGCGATTGGCACCAGTCGTTGTGGCCCAGCAACAGCGTGTCGTACTACTTCGACGGCGGAATCTCCAGCTTCGTCCGCAACCTCAACGAGGGCCGAGAGGTAATGCACGGAGACCCGATTTATGTCGAAAAGCAGATGGACGGCACCCTGGTAGAGGCGGCGCTCCAGTATAACGATAGCTTCAACGAGCACGTCTACTCGTTCGCCAACTGCGTCAACACCGAGGACGGCGGCTCTCATGTCACCGGCTTCCGGGCAGCGCTGACCCGAATCCTGAACGACTACGCACGGAAGCAGAAGCTCATCAAGGACGGAGAGCCTAACCTGTCAGGCGAGGACACCAGGGAGGGACTGACCGCCGTGATCAGCGTGAAGCTGACCGACCCTCAGTTCGAAGGACAGACCAAGGACAAGCTGGGCAACCCTGAGGTCCGAAACCAGGTGGAGGGAGCGGTTGCCGAGGCACTGCTCTACTACCTGGAGGACCATCCCCAGGACGGCAAGCGGATCATCGAGAAGACCCTGACCGCCCAACGCGCCAGAGAGGCGGCCCGCAAGGCGCGAGACCTTGTGATTCGCAAGAACGCCCTGGACGGCGGCGGCCTGCCCGGCAAGCTCGCCGACTGCTCGGAGAAGAACCCTGAGCTCTGCGAGTTGTATCTTGTCGAGGGCGACTCGGCCGGTGGCACGGCCAAGATGGGCCGCGACAGGGCCACTCAGGCCATCCTGCCGCTCTGGGGCAAGATCCTCAACGTCGAGAAGGCCAGGGCGGACAAGATGCTCGAGCATGCGGCGATCCGGGCCATCATCACCGCAATCGGCGCAGGCCTGGACGATGAGTTCGACCTGTCCAAGCTACGCTATCACTACATCATCATCATGACGGACGCCGATGTGGACGGATCGCACATACGAACGCTGCTCCTGACATTCTTCTTCCGGCATATGCCCGAGCTGATCCGCAACGGCCACCTCTACATCGCTCAGCCGCCGCTGTACAGGATATCGGCGGGCAAGGACGCGCGATACGTCTACACCGAAGCCGAGAGGGAAACTACCCTGGTGCAGCTCAACGGCGGCAAGCGCACAACCCAAATCCAACGCTACAAGGGACTGGGCGAGATGAACGCCTCTCAGCTGTGGGAAACCACAATGGATCCTGAGACCCGGACGTTGCTGCAGGTCTCACTGGGCGACGAATACGGGGATGACAGGATATTCTCGATACTTATGGGCGACGTCGTCGAGCCCCGAAAGAACTTCATTCAGGCCCACGCCCTCGAGGTCAAGAACCTGGACGTTTAGGTCCAGGCGGCGATTCTGAATCCAACCGTAGGGGCACGGCATGCCGTGCCCCTACCCCAGTAGCACGAGACCCCACACAGCGGCGCCAGTGACCAGTGACATCAGCACGGCCGCCGATCCCAGGTCCTTGGCTCTTCCCGATAGCTCGTTATGCTCCTCGCCGATGCGGTCTACCACGGACTCAATCGCCGAATTGACCAGCTCCATGATCAGTACCAGACCGAGGGAGCCTATCATCAGCGCGCGCTCGACGCCGCTATCCCCCAGCCAGACCGCAACTGGGACCAGAACGGCCCCGGCGACCAGCTCTTGGCGAAATGCGGTCTGAAGCCGCGTCGCCGCCCACAGACCGGCCAGCGAGTAACGTGCCGCCAGAAAGAGCCTGCGTATGTTCAGCATGTCTTTCATGGGCGTTGCGTCATGGCGAGAGTAGTATCCTTGATGCTGATGGACGTTCCCAAAATTCGGATTAGCGGAAGTGTCAATGGTCGGATCGAAAAACCAACGCTGAGACTCTTATCCCTAGTACGGCGGACGAGGACCTGCGGCTCAGTCCCACATTCCTGTGCTGAAGTAGCGTTCGCCGATGTCGTTCAGGACCGTGACTACCTTGCCGCTCTTGAGCCCCATGGCCACTTCGTAGGCTCCCGTTACGTAGCCTCCGGACGATTGGCCCGCAAAGATGCCTTTGGACGCCAGGACGTGGGACATCTTCCTGGCCTCGTCCACGTCGACCGGGATCATACGATCGACGACGCTCTCGTCGAATGTGTCCGGAACGACATGATCCGCGCCCAGAGGCTTCAGCCCTTCCATTCCAGGCCATTCGGGCGGGTTGATCCCGACCACCTGTATACTCGCGTTGACCTCTTTGAGCCTGCGCCCGACCCCGGAGATCGTGCCCCCGGTTCCCACGCCCGCGACGAAGTGGGTAATCTCAGGCACCTGGGTCAGAATCTCCTCGGCAGTCGTTTCATAGTGTGCGCGTGGGTTGTTCAAATTGGAATACTGGTCGCAGAAGAAGTATCGGTCGGGATCGCGCTCATAGACCCTCCTGACCTCCATCATCGTCTCGTCATAGCCCAGCATGGGGTCGGTGAACAGCATCTCAGCGCCGTGAGCCCTCACCCGTCTCTTGCGCTCCTCGCTGGCGTTTTCCGGCATCACCAGGGTGACTCCGAAGCCGAGCGTTGCGCCAATCATCGCGTAGGCAATTCCGGCGTTGCCCGAAGTCGCGTCGAGTATCCGCTTGTCGGGCGTGAGCTCCCCCGACAGAATCGCCTCGCCCAGCATCCTGAGTACGGGCCTGTCCTTGATCGATCCACCCGGGTTCAGGTGCTCGAACTTCGCGTAGATCTCGACGCCACCAAGGTCCATCGGCAGGTCCAGTCTTGCCATCGGGGTGTTGCCGATGGCAAGCAGCGGTGGGTACTCAGCGACAAGTTCCAGGAATTCGGCGGACGGCGGCAATCTATGGTTTCCTACGGTGCGCGTTGGAGGGTGCGAACCTAGTATATCCAGGGGTGGCTTGCGCCGTCCAGAACGTAGATGGCGATGCCTGGCCCAGTGCCAATCGCTTATACTTCCTGACATCGGAGTGAAATGGCGAACCGCAACGTCATAGATAGGCTTCACAGCCTCAGGGCCGAGCTCAACCGGCACAACCACCTCTATTACGTAGCCGATAGTCTGGAGATCGGCGACGCCGAGTACGACGCGCTTCTGCGAGAGCTCCGCCGGATCGAGGAGGAGCACCCTGAGCTGGTGACGCCCGACTCGCCAACCCAGCGAGTTGGAGCCGAGCCCGCCGAGGGATTCACGGAAGTCCAGCACCCCCGCCCGATGCTCAGCCTGTCCAACGCCTTCGACGATGACGAGTTCCTGGCCTGGAACGAGCGCGTGGCCGGGCTGCTTGAGCGAGACGATTTCGACCTGGTGTGCGAGTTAAAGTACGACGGACTCGCCGTCGCTTTGACCTACGAGAACGGCCTCTTCGTGCGGGGCGCCACGAGGGGCAACGGATCGGTCGGGGAGGACGTGACTCAGAACCTCAGGACGATCAACTCGATCCCATTGCGCGTTCTCGGCGATGACGCCCCGGCTGTGTTCGAGGTCCGCGGCGAGGTCTACTTCCCGAAGTCGAAGTTCAGGCGGTTCAACGAGGAGAGAGCAGCGCAGGGGCTCCCGACGTATGCCACGCCCCGCAACACGGCTGCGGGCTCGCTCCGGCAGCTCGACCCGAAGAATACGGCCGAGCGTCCGCTGGACATTTTCGTTTACGGCCTGGGCTACGCCGATGGCGACGTCCCGGACACCCAGTGGGACTCCCTGGCGTACATGAGAGACCTGGGCTTCAAGATGAACCCGCATAACCTGCTGGCATCGTCTCCGGAGCAGGTGCTGGACTACTACCGGAAGTGGCTGGAGGCTGCTGAGGAGCTGGACTACGACTGCGACGGAATTGTCGTCAAGGTCAACCGGCTGGACTATCAGGGGCATCTGGGCGTCGTCGGCCGCGAGCCCCGCTGGGCTATCGCCTACAAGTTCCCCGCAACGCAGGCAACCACGAAACTCCTGGACATCAGGGTCAACGTAGGCAGGACCGGTAGCATCAACCCCTACGCGGTCCTGGAGCCGGTCAACATCGCCGGGGCGACGGTGCAACTCGCGACCCTGCACAACGAGGACTACATCACGTCCAAAGACCTTCGAATAGGCGACACGGTGGTGGTTGAGCGGGCGGGGGAGGTGATCCCTCAGATCGTCAGGTTCGTGCCGGAAAAGCGCACAGACGAGCAGAAACCCTACCCGTTTCCTACGGAGTGCCCGAGTTGCCACGAACCGGTCGTCAGGCCCGATGGCGAGGCGATGTCGTACTGCGTCAACGCCGCCTGTCCGGGTCAGCTGGAGAGGCTCTTGGAGCACTTCGTGAGCCGCGGCGGAATGGACATCGAGGGCATGGGCCCGAAGCTCGGGACCGCACTCATCGAGCGAGGACTGGTCAAGGATGTCGCAGACCTCTACGACCTGAAGGCCGAGCAGCTTCTGGAGCTCGATCGCATGGCCGAAAAGAGCGTCACCAATCTATTGGAGGCCATCGACGCGAGCCGGGACCGCCCGCTGGCGCGCGTGCTCACGGCGCTTGGAATCGGCCACGTGGGCAGCGAGGTGGCCGAGTTGTTGGCCC
>JAQBTI010000041.1 GCA_027624995.1 Chloroflexota bacterium | reverse complement strand
CACGCTCCGGGGTAACACCAACTGGATGGCCGCCCGCGAGTCGATGTTCTCGTCCGATAATCTCGGAGACGATGTAAAGAAACTCCTGCCGATCATCGGGGCCAACCAGAGCGATACAGCCTCACTAGACAATGCTCTGGAATTGCTGATGGCGACGGGACGCTCCCTTCCACACGCCATGATGATGCTGGTCCCGGAAGCTTGGGGCGACCACATACCCATGGATCCGGCCAAACAGGCGTTTTACAGATACCACTCTTCCCTGATGGAGCCTTGGGACGGCCCGGCCCTGGTGATCGGGACCGACGGTACCCGGGTCTGTGCCGTACTCGACCGAAACGGCCTGAGGCCGTGCCGCTATCTGGTTACCACGGACGACATGCTCGTGATGGCCTCGGAGACCGGTGTCCTTGACATCCCTCCTGAGAACGTCCTGTTCAAGGACCGCATATACCCCGGGCGCATGTTTCTTCTCGACAGCGAGAACGGGAGGCTGGTCGGGGACGAGGAGATCAAGTCCGAAATCTCCTCGCGAAGGCCCTACAGCCGGTGGCTAGAGCAGCACACCGTAGACCTTGATCGGCTTCCGGAACCTTCCCGGGTACCGGGACCGGAATTCGACACTCTTCAAAAACGCCAGGCCGCCTTTGGTTACACGCTTGAAGACCTCCGCGTGCTGCTGGAGCCGATGGCGATTGAAGGAGCCGAGCCTGTTGGGTCCATGGGAAACGACACACCCCTTGCGGTGTTGTCCGACCAAACGCCACTGCTGTTTAGCTATTTCAAACAGCTCTTCGCCCAGGTAAGCAATCCTCCGCTTGATGCGATTCGTGAGGAACTTGTCACTTCCATGGAGGCCACTTGCGGCGCGGAGCGGAACCTGTTCGACGAGACTCCTGAGCACAGTCGTCAACTCAGAATTCGAAAACCGGTGCTCACCAACCGGCAGATGGAACAGATCAAGCGCATCGACGTCCGCCGCATCCGGTCCAAGACTATTTCTACTCTGTTCGAGCCGGAAGCTGGCCAGGGCTCGCTCAAAAGCGCCATGGACCGAGTGTGCCGGGAGGCTTCTGTTGCTGTCAGGGCGGGCTATGCGATCCTGGTGCTGTCGGACCGTGGAGTCGACGGGGCTCATGCTCCGATCCCGAGTCTGCTGGCCACGGCGGGTGTCCATCATCATCTCATCCGTGAGGGGACCCGGACCAAGGTCGGCCTGGTCGTGGAGTCGGGTGAGCCGAGAGAGGTGGCACACTTCGCCCTGTTGATTGGTTACGGTGCCGCCGCGATAAATCCATACCTGGCGTTGGAGACCTTGGCCGATATGGAGCGACAGTCTTCCTTCCTCGAGCCGATAAAGAACGGCACACCCGAGGAGCACTACATCAAGGCCATACATAAGGGCATACTTAAGGTAATGTCCAAAATGGGCATCTCGACCATTCAAAGCTACCGGGGAGCCCAGATCTTTGAGGCTGTCGGCCTAAACCAGGAGGTGGTCGACCACTACTTCACCTGGACCCCTTCGAAGATCTCGGGTATCGGTCTCGCAGAGATTGCGGAAGAGTCCAGGCAGCGGCACGAATTCGCATACCTGGACCTCACCGTAGGTGGAAATAGGGAGCTTCGTGACCCCGGGAACTATCAGTGGCGTCGCATCGGCGAATACCACATGTGGAACCCAGACACCATCGCCAACCTGCAGCACGCCGTCCGGTCGGGGGACTTCGCAACCTTCGAGAGATTTGCCAATCATGTCGACAACGAGAATCGGCGCCTGTGCACCATACGGGGTCTCCTCGATTTCAAGGAGGTCCAGAGTCCAGTCCCCGTGGACGAGGTTGAGCCCGCAAGCGAGATAGTCAAGCGCTTCGCAACCGGAGCCATATCCCTCGGCTCGATAAGCCGCGAAGCCCACGAGACCCTGGCTATAGCCGCCAACCGGATTTCTGCCCGCAGCAATACCGGCGAAGGAGGTGAGGACCACAACCGTTATTTCCCAGACCCCAACGGCGACTCTCGCAACAGTGCCATGAAACAGGTGGCCTCCGGCCGATTCGGTGTTACGATAAACTACCTGGCCAACGCCAGTGACCTACAGATTAAGATGGCCCAGGGGTCAAAGCCCGGCGAGGGTGGACAACTTCCAGGCCACAAGGTCGACGAATACATCGGATGGGTACGCAACTCCACCCCCGGCGTAGAGCTTATCTCCCCTCCCCCGCACCACGACATATACTCCATCGAAGATTTGGCCCAGCTCATCCACGACCTCAAGAACTCAAACCCGCAAGCCCGTATCCACGTGAAGCTGGTGGCCGAGGCCGGAGTCGGCACCATCGCCGCGGGCGTATCCAAAGGGCACGCGGACGTCGTCCTAATCAGCGGCGACAGCGGAGGCACCGGCGCATCACCTGAGTCCTCCATCAAGAACGCCGGCCTCCCATGGGAACTCGGGGTCGCCGAGACGCAGCAGGTCCTGGTGGCCAACGATCTTCGCGGTCGAATCGTCGTGCAGACTGACGGCCAGTTGAAAACCGGCCGGGACGTGGCCGTTGCATGCCTCTTGGGAGCCGAGGAGTTCGGCTTTGCCACGGCCCCGCTCATTTCCCTGGGCTGCATCATGTTGAGGAAATGTCACCTGAACACGTGTTCGGTGGGAATCGCGACACAGGACCCCCAGCTAAGAAAGCAGTTCGCGGGCGAGCCAGAACACGTCATCAATTACTTCTTCTTCGTGGCCGAGCAGCTGCGCCAGATCATGTCCAATCTGGGGTTCCGTACGATCAACGAGATGGTAGGCCGCGCGGATATGTTGGAGAAGAGGAACGCGATCGAGCACTGGAAGGCTCGCGGCCTCGACTTCTCCAAGCTCCTCTATAGGCCAGAGGCCCCTGTCGGCGTGGCCACCTACTGCTGCGAAGGGCAAGACCACGGCCTCGAGAGCGCACTGGACCATGCGCTTATAGAGAAGTCTCGAGACGCACTAGAGAATGGCAGTCCCATCTCGATAGAACTAGCCATCCGCAACCGCAACCGCACGGTAGGGACGATGCTCAGCTACGAGCTGACGAAACGGCACGGTGCCGAGGGCCTACCCGAGGACACCATTCAGATAAAGTTCACGGGTTCGGCCGGCCAGAGCTTCGGAGCGTTCCTCGCTCCAGGAATCACGATGACGGTTGAGGGAGACTCTAACGACTATTTCTGCAAAGGGTTATCGGGCGGCAAGGTCGTAATAAGGCCCATGCATGGCTCAACTTTCACCGCTGAAGAGAACATCATCGTCGGCAATGTCGTCCTCTACGGCGCAACGAGAGGAAAGGTCTTCATCCGAGGCGTTGCCGGAGAGAGATTTGCTGTACGCAACAGTGGCGCGGAGGCCGTGGTAGAAGGCGTGGGAGACCATGGCTGCGAGTACATGACCCAAGGGCGTGTCGTCGTCCTAGGCCCGACCGGCAGGAACTTCGCTGCAGGCATGAGCGGGGGAGAAGCCTACGTGCTCGATGAAAGCGGCCGGTTCCGGGATCTTTGCAACACCGATATGGTCGACCTCGAATCCGTTGCCGACACTGATGACCGGTCAGTGCTTCGGCGCATGATCGAAGACCATCTGCACTATACCGACAGCTCGAACGCTCGGCGCGTCCTCGACAATTGGGACGATATGCTGCCCAGGTTCGTGAAGGTGATGCCGATCGACTACAAGCGGGCACTAAGCGAGCGGGCGGAGATCGAGCAACCGGTCCCCGTTGGCGGCTAGCATGGGCAAGCCCACCGGCTTCATGGAAAAAGGAAGGCAGCCTCCGGAGCGCATCCCGGTCATAGAGCGCATTGACAACTCCCGCGAATTCTACAAGGGCTGGACCGAGCAGCAGGCCCGTGACCAGGGTGCCCGGTGCATGAACTGTGCGGTGCCCTTTTGCCATATGGGGTGCCCGCTGGGCAACCTGATCCCCCAATGGAACGACCTCGTATATCGCGGCCAATGGGAGAGCGCGCTCAAGGCGCTCCACTCCACAAACAACTTCCCGGAGTTTACCGGAAGGATCTGTCCGGCACCTTGCGAGGCCTCATGCGTCCTTGCCATCAACCAGGACCCGGTGACCATTGAGTACATCGAAAAAGCCATCTCTGATAGAGGTTGGAAAGAGGGCTGGATAATACCTAAGCCTCCCACGATTCGTACCGGCAAGAAGGTCGCCGTCGTCGGTTCCGGTCCCGCCGGCCTGGCAGCCGCTCAGCAGCTCAATCGAGCTGGACACACTGTCATCGTGTTCGAGCGAGACGAGCGCATAGGTGGCATCCTCCGGTTTGGAATACCTGACTTCAAGCTGGAAAAGCATGTCGTCGAGCGACGTGTCGACCAGATGGTGCAGGAGGGTGTCGAGTTCGTAACGAGGGTACACATTGGCAAGTCGCTACCAGTACAGGAGCTCATTGCCAACTTCGACGCGATCTGTGTGACAGGCGGAAGCACAGTGCCTCGCGACCTCGATGTCCCGGGCCGCGACTTGGACGGCATACACTTTGCGATGGACTACCTGACCCAGCAGAACAGACTCCTGGCCGGGGAAAGGGTCCCGATCGAAGAGCGGATCACCGCCGAAGGCAAGCGTGTCGTAATCCTGGGCGGTGGCGACACCGGAGCCGACTGCCTGGGTACCGCCCACAGACAGGGCGCCGAAGTTGTACACCAATTCGAGATCATGCCCGAGCCTCCATCGGAACGCCCCTCCGATAATCCGTGGCCCGAGTGGCCGAAGATACTGATGACATCCGCCGCACATGAGGAAGGCGGCATCCGCGATTACAACATCCTGACGAAGCACTTTTCGGGAAACAACGACGTGGTCCAGAAGCTCCACGGAGTCCGCCTGGAGTGGGGGCCCCCCGACGATTCCGGCCGTCCCAGCATGGCGGAGGTACCCGGAAGCGAGTTCGAAATCGAGGCAGATCTCGTGCTCCTGGCTATGGGCTTCTTGCATCCGGAGCGCACGGGGATGCTGGCTGACCTCAAGGTCGAATTGGACCCAAGGGGAAATGTGGCGACCGACGAAAATAAGATGACCAGCGTTCCTGGCGTCTTTGCGGCCGGCGACATGGCACGCGGGCAGTCTCTGGTCGTGTGGGCGCTGGCCGAGGGCCGCGAGGCCGCCAGAGGAATCGATCAGTACCTGATGGGCAAGACCAGTCTCCCGCGGGTCCTCAGCAGCGCCTAACGGAGACCGAGCAGTGGCACCTAGCGCGGGCGGGCCGGGCGGAAATAAACGGCGTGGAGCACTCGCAGTGTCGCCGCCACCATTGAGGAGGACTAACATCGCCCAGCATAAGATATCGGTAGTCGCCACCAGCGAGCCCGACCTCACGTTAGTCGAAGCCGGCCTGGAGGGCCTGGACTACGAGCTCGACGTCAGCATTTGCAGGAGCGACGGCGAGACTATCGAGGCCATCAAGGGTTCCGACGTCATCGTGAGCATCTTGGTCCCGATGCCCCGGGAGGTGGTCGAGGAGATTGACACGGCGCGTGCCATAATCTGCGGAAGCCATGGCTTCGACAGGATCGACCACGAGGCCGCGACCGAGAAGAACGTCATGGTCGTGAACAGCGCAGGCTTCTGCACGGAAGAAGTCTCGAACCACACCATCATGTTCGTCCTGGCCTGTGCCAAGAGCCTGGTCCTACTCGACAAGAAAGTTCGAGAAGGTGGATGGCGCACCGACCGGATGCCGGTGCTGCCCCCGATAGACGGGCAGACGATGGGCATTGTCGGCCTCGGCAACATAGGCAGGGCGACGGCTCGCAAGGCACAGGCATTCGGCCTCGATGTCATCTCGTACGACCCTTACATCGCGCCCTGGACCGCCAAGGAGTACCGCGTGGAGATGGTCGGGAGTCTCGATGAGCTGGCGTCGAGGTCCGACTACGTGTCGATTCTCGTGCCACTGAACAACGAGACGCGAGGGATGATCAGCGAGTCGTTCTTCAATGCGATGAAGCCGACGGCCTACTTCATCAACACCTGCCGAGGCCCGATCGTTGACGAGGCCGCGTTGGTCCGGGCCCTTCGTGAAAAGCGAATTGCCGGCACCGCGCTCGATGTCTTCGAGCAGGAGCCGCCCGCTGGTGACAACCCTCTGTTCAAGATGGACAACGTGATCCTGACGCCGCATTCGGCGGGGATCTCGACAGCATCCGCTCCCGCCTCGCTGGTCAGACTGGGTGAGGAGACCGCCCGAATCCTGCGGGGGACCTGGCCGATGTCCCTGGTCAATCCCGAGGTGCGGTCGAGAATCCAGTCCCGGCCAGTCGCGCATGCCTAGGGCTAGGCTCTAGAAGTACGCGGCCTTCGCAAGTTTAGGCCACTCGCACAAGGCGGCACCCATCAGGGGGTCTCATAACTCCCCTCTTCTTCTGGGAGAGGGTTAGAGCCTGCCCTGAGCCTGCCGAAGGGTTGAGGGCGTTTTTCGGCGTACAGACCTGCCAGCGTTAAGGAAAGAGCGCTCAGCCCCTCAGGAGTGCCGATTATCGCTGTCCCCTCAAGGCGCTTTGGACTTCTGAGACACCTGCACGGGTCTGCACCTACGGACTACGTCTTCGGGCCTAAGAGGCGTCAGTCTCGACATCCTGCTCCTTGATGTGGACCCTTGAAACAGTGGGAGACGCCCCTGCCTCCGACGCTACGGTACTTTCAGCACGAGCTTGCCGAAGAAGCCGCGTCCCTCCATGGTCTCGTGTGCCTTGGCCGCCTCTTCCAGCGGGAAGGTCTGGTGCACAACCCCTTTGATTACTCCTCTGCCCGCCATCTCCACAATCCGCGGGAGATCCGCCATCCTGCCCATGAACGAGCCGAAGACGGTCTGGTTCTTGAGAAAGAGTAGCCCCATCTGTAGCTCGGACTTGTAGCCGGACGTGACCCCGCAAATGCCGTACCGTCCGCCCTGGGCTAACGAGGGCATCGCATAGGCCCAGGCGTCTGTGCCGACATGGTCAAGGACAACGTCGACTCCTCGTCGGCTGGTCAGCTCCTTGATTCGTGAGGCAACATCCTCCTGGGTATAGTCGATTACCTCGTCCGCACCGAGGTCTCTAGTCATCTGCGCCTTCTCTTCCGAGCTCGTTGTCGCGATCACCCTCGCGCCTATCACGTTCTTGGCCACTTGGACGGCAGCCGAGCCAACTCCACTGGAAGCCGAAACGACCAAGACCGTCTCCCAGGGCCGAAGCTGGGCCCTCCTCACCAGTATCGTCCACGAAGGCAGGAATACCGTTGGAATTGCGGCCGCTTCCTCGTAGCTCAGCCCGTCCGGCAGAACAACAGCTGTCGTCCCCGGCACAGATACGAACTCGGCGTAGCCACCGCTACGGGTCGAGCCCAGCATCCCAGGCCGAACGCATAGCTCGTCGTCACCCCCGAGACAATAGTCGCACTGTCGGCAGGCGGCCTTGGGGTTAACTACCACACGGTCGCCGACCTTCACGCGAGTGACCTCACTCCCCGTCTCTACCACGTCCCCGGCCGTATCCCCACCCAGGATATGAGGTCCCGAAAACTCCATCCGTGTCCCTCTAACGCCCATGCGAGTGAAGATGTCCAGGCGGTTCAATGCGCACGCCCTGACCCGGACCTTGATGTCATTCGGACCGGTCTCCGGCTCCGGAAGGTCGCCGTACTTCAAGACATCCGGGCCGCCGTGCTGCTCCAGGTAGACTGCTTTCAAATGCTAGCTCCTTCGTCTGGTTGCGTTCATTGGACAATCGGCATGAGTTCGCTGGCGAAGCGCTCTATTAGCTCCAACCTGCCGTCCAGATCCGATGCTTCGAATTCGAGCATCAGGTAACCTACGCCCATATCTTCCAGGAGGGAGATGTCCTCGGGGATCTGGGATGGCTCCCCCGTTAGGATACGCCGGTCGCCGTCCGGAAGAAAAGATTCCTGCGGGTCGTCGTACCAGCCGACGCTGAAAGCGACATCCAGAGACGATGGTTTGCGACCGGCCTCTTGAGCGTAGCGATGCAATAGGGCCAGGCGTTCAGAGAACGGATCGAATGTTCCCAAAGGATGCCTCGGATTGCTGCCGATCGGTACCACGCGTCACCCAAGCGCACCGCTCGACGCCGGGCAAGCCCGCTCTCGCCGCCTACCCCGGTGGGCGGATGGGCCTCTTGACCGGTTTCGGCTCGAAATATATGTCCGAGAATGTGACGATGTGATCGCCGGCGCCGATGATTTCGAACCCCATCTCCTCGCCGTGGCGGACCAGTCTGGTCAACCTCTCCGGGGTCGCGTCCGGCCCGCCTATGGGCGCCTCGAACCCGAATTTCATTTGCCAGTCACGTGGTTTCCACGCGGATCGTCTATGAACCCAGCCAGCGCGTTGAAGTAGGCCTCGCCTCCGACGACATAGGTATCGTTGTGGGCCGCGCCCTTGATGGTGTAGAAGCGCTTTGGCTCGCCCGCGGCGTCGTAGAGCTCGCGGCCGACCTCTATGGGGATGAGCTCGTCTCGGTCTCCGTGCAGCACCATGACCGGCGACCGCACCTCGCCGATCTTCGATAACGAGTCGAACCGGCTCCTGACGACGGCGCCGAATGGGAGGACCGACGACAGTAGCGGATTGCTCAGCTTGGCCATGGCCCGTATCGACGTGAAGGGCGACTCCAAAATCACTCCACGTGCGTCGTGACGGGTCGCCATCTCTACGGCCACTGCGGACCCCAGCGATCTGCCGAAGATGATGAGCTGTGTTTCGGAGTCGAAGCCGGGCGTCGAGCGAAGGTAGGCTATGGCGGCCTCGGCATCCTTGTACATCCCCTTCTCCGAGGGACTCCCGTCGCTCCTGCGATAGCCGCGATAGTCGAATATAAACACTCCGGTCCCGAGGAGCCGGTGCAGCATGAGAATGTTGTCGAGACGATGGCCGATGTTGCCGGCGTTCCCATGAAACCAGAGCAGGACGTTGTCGCCACGGCCGGGTACAAACCAGCCGTGGAGCCGGACGCCGTCGGCGGCCTCGAAGAAGACGTCTTCGTACGCCAGCCCCAGGTCGCCGGGGTCGCCCGCGAGCTCGCGCTTGGGGAAGAATATAAGCATCCCATCCAACAAGCTAGTCTGCCGCGCCGCCGCACCGAGGACCACCAGAACGGCTCCCAACAGTGCCGCGCTCCTGGCCACCTTGACGATAATCGACGCCATGGGATTTGAGCGCTCCCATCGCTCTAGGCGCTAAGGCCGCCGCACCGTGACGGCCGCCGCCGCGAGTAGGGCCAAACCAAAGGCCGCCATGATGCCAAGCTCGAAGCCCAGGTCGCTGAGACCGTCACCGCGAAGCATGATGTCCTTGAGTCCATCGACGGCGTAGGTTAGCGGCAGCACGTAAGCGATGGCCTCAAGGGGGGCCGGCATCTTATCCACGTCCGCGACCGCTCCCGATAGGAATATCTGGGGCGCCATCAGGATCGGGATGAACTGGACCACCTGGAACTCGTTTCTGGCAAAAGTGGAGATGAAGATACCGAGACTCACGCCGACCACGATCAGCAGCATGAGCACAACCCAGATCTGCCAGATGGTTCCCTGGTAATCGATCCCAAGGGCCCATACGGTGAACAGGAGTACCACCACAGACTGGACCATCGCGAAGATGAGGAAGCCTGCCGTGTAGCCGACCAGAATGTCCACCCGGCCGACCGGCGTGGTAAGCAATCGTTCCAGGGTGCCCTGAGCCCGCTCCCGGAGAAAGCTCACCCCCGTGAGTATGAAGGTAAAGAAGAGCACGAAGACCGCTATCAGGCCGGGGGCGATCCTGTCCAGCACCTGCTGTTGGTCCGCGAAGCTGAAGCCAACCAGCGACATGACGATAACCGGGGCGACGATGATTAACGCCAGCGACCGGCGATCCCTGACGATCTGCCGCACGATGCGTTCCGCGATGGCCAAGGTCCTGTCGACGGACACTAGCTCTGGCCTCCTCGGACGAAGTGAAGGAAGGCTTCTTCCAGGGTCGCGTCATCCCTGCCCGTGGCGGCGCGAAGCTCGTCGGGGCTCCCGTCACCGACAAACCTCCCTTCCCGCAGGAAGGCCAGTCTGTCGCAGTGTGCGGCGTCGTCCATCGTGTGACTGGAGATGATCAGAGTAGTGCCCGCCTCGGCCATGTCGCGGAAGTGGTCCCAGAAGCTGGCCCTGAGCTCAGGGTCGAGGCCCACGGTTGGCTCATCCAGCAGCAACAGCGGCGGCGAGTGGACAAGCGATATGGCCAGGCTCACACGCTGCCTCATCCCCCCGCTCAGTCGAAGAACGGGGTCGTCACGCCTGTCCCAGAGGCCGACGAGCCTCAGGACAGACTCTACGGACTCGCGCCTGGAGGCCTTGTCGGACATTCCGTACATCCGGGCGAAAAATGAGAGGTTCTCCAGCACGGACAGCTCAAGATACAGGGCGTTGAGCTGGGGCATGTAACCGACCCTGTCCGACCGGCGACTCGAGGGTGGTTCTCCGAGGACCTGGACTCCGCCGGACGCCGGCTTCATGAGCCCAACCAGCAGCCTGATGAGCGTAGTCTTTCCCGCTCCGTTGGCGCCGAGGATGCCGAACACCTCTCCCACTGGAATCTCCAGCGAGATTTCGTCCAGGACCTTGATCGAGCCGTAGCTGAATACCAGCCCCTCTACCTTAACGGCCGGTCCGGTGCTGTTTGTCCCATTGCCTGGCATCTCGTACCGTCGATCCTCCGGCCCAGTATTTCGGCGTGGGTCTCAGACCGCTCAGAATGTAGCACGATTACGGGGCCCCAACAACGCGCGCACCGACCACTGCTATAATCGGTGCCACCCTGAAGGTACGTGTATGAACTTCGATGCCGACCCAAGACTCACCGTTGCGCGAGGGTACGACCTCATCGGCGATCGTTACAGCAGTTGGGCTGGCGAGTCGCGGGACGCGGTCCGGACCAAGTACGAGCGGGTGCTGATAGGGGGCTCGCCCGCAGGCTCCGGCCTGCTCGATCTCGGCTGTGGGAACGGAATACCCACGACCCGGAGACTGGCCCGTCATTTCCACACCACAGCGGTCGAGATTTCTAGCCTTCAGGCCATGAGGGCCCGATCTAACTTGCCGACCGCCCGAGTAATCTGCGCCGATATGACCCGGCTCCAGTTCGGGCCCGAGAGCTTCGATGCCGTCTCTGCATTCTTCTCCATAATCCACGTTCCTCGCGACGAGCAGGGCGCGCTTGTGGACTCGATCGCTGCGTGGCTCAGACCGGGAGGCGTTATGGTCGCGACCATGATGTCGCGTTCTCTGGACACAGGCTGGGAAGACGACTGGCTCGGCGCTCCGATGTACTGGAGCGGTAATGGCGTCGAAAAGAACGTAGGTCTGATCGAAGGAGCAGGGCTCATGGCGGAGAGCGCCGAGGTCGAAAGCCCCGATTCAGAGAGTTTCCTGTGGGTGGTGGCCCGGAAGCCGAGATGAACACGAACGAACCATGATAATCGACTTCCACACCCACGTACTCCCGCCTGAGGTACGCCGGCGCAGGGACCACTTCGTCGAGGCCGACTCTACTTTCGGCGAGCTGTATGCCGACCCCAAGGCCAAGATGGCGACCGCCGAAGACCTGATCGAAGCCATGGACCGGGACGGCGTCGACGTCTCGGTAGTCATGGGCATCGGATGGACGGACCCGGGCCTGGCCCTGGAGTCCAACGACTACCTTATCGAGTCGGTCCGGCGCCATGCGGGCCGGCTGGTCGGGTTCGCCTCGGTCAACCCGAACTGGGGGGACGAGGCCGCGTCCGAGGCGGACCGTTGCGCCAGGTCGGGACTTCGTGGTGTGGGCGAGCTTCACCCCGATACGCAGTCGTTCGACCTCGGCGACCGGCAGACGATGGCGCCTATCATGGAGGCTGTCGAGGAGCATGACCTGATCGTTACGACGCACTCGTCCGAGCCCGTCGGTCACCTGTACAGTGGCAAGGGGGCGACCAAGCCCGAGGTATTGTGGCGCTTCGTGCAGAGCTTCCCAATGGCGAGAATCGTCTGCGCCCATTGGGGAGGAGGCCTTCCCTTTTACGCCCTCATGCCCGAGGTGCGCGACGGCCTCAAGAATGTCTACTTCGACACGGCAGCGTCCCCATTTCTATACGGCCCTCGGGTATTCGAGACCGTCGCAGGGCTGATCGGGTCCGAGAAGATACTGCTGGGAAGTGACTTCCCTCTCCTCCGGGCCGGCCGATTGCTCAAGCAGATCGGCGAATCTGCACTCTCGACCGCAGAGACCGAAGCCATCACGGGAAGCAACGCCGCGACCCTACTGGGTCTGGCTTGAATCCCTACGCGGGCCTCTTTGGGTGAAATATTCCGAAAGAACTGGTGTAG
>JAQBTI010000040.1 GCA_027624995.1 Chloroflexota bacterium | reverse complement strand
CGTTGTGGAGAACCTTCTCCTGGACGTCACGGTAAAATTCAAAAAGCACCTCAGAGACCAGATAAGCGAGTGCCTGGAGTCACTCCTCCCTGGCTTCGTCTACTTCGACGACTACAGCACCATGCGGGGAAGAATATCCATCGAAAGGCTGCTGGAGCGCCGGGATTCCGGGGAGCAGGTCGATGACGCGGACCGGACCTTCTTATCGCTGCTTTCAGTTGCCGGCGCCGACCTGGAAAACCTACGGACACAGCCCAACTATGAGCACCTGAAGGCGGAGCTCGAATCGGCCGCCATCGGTATCTCCGATGAGATATTCGAGTTCTGGCAGCAGAACAAGCAACTGCGGGTCGACTTCGACCTATCGGCCGCTAATCCGACTGACCCGGCCCCGCTGAATACGGGCACGATTCTTCACGTGCGCATCTGGAACGACCGGCATCGTGTATCCGTGCCCTTCGACGAGCGTTCCAGAGGCTTCGTTTGGTTCTTCTCGTTCCTTACCTACTTCTCCAACCTGGAGGAAGCGGAGCAGGGCAGCCTGATCCTGCTTCTTGACGAGCCGGGGATCAATCTACACGCCATGGCGCAGAAGGACTTCCTCCGCTTCATAGACGAGCGGCTTGCACCCAAGCATCAGGTCATCTACTCCACGCACTCACCGTTCATGGTGGACCTGCAACGCCTTGGCCGGGTGCGGATGGTGGAGGACCTCGACAACACGGGCACCGTCGTCAGCGAGGACGTTCTAAGCAACGACCGAGAGACCGTGTTTCCTCTCCAAGTCGGGCTGGGTTACCAGATAGCTGAGCGGCTGTTCCGCGCCCCACACGTTCTCATGGTCAACAGCCCCGCCGACCTGATCTACCTGCAGATACTTGGCGATGTATCGGCGTCGAAAACGGGCGCGAGACTCGACCCACGATGGGTGGTGATACCCGTCGGCGGCGAGGACAACGTTCCAACGTTCGTTTCGCTGCTCGGTGAGAGCCACGTCAACGTCGCGGTGCTTATGGACATCACGCCCACGAAGAAGCAGCGGATCGAGCATCTTACCGAAGACGGTCCGATCAATAGGACGGGCCCGGTCAAGTGGGTCGAGGTCGCCAAGGTCAGGGATGCCGATCTGGAGGACCTTTTTGACCCTGCGTTCTACCTGGAGCTGGTGAACCGCTCCTACGCAGATAGTCTGCCTTCGGAACTGACCATGAAGTCGATCTCCGACAGCAATCCGAGGATCGCCGCGCGGGTCGCGGCCTACTTCGAGGAGCAGGGCATAGACGGGGGGACCCTCGACCGCAACAAGCCCGCCTCGTACCTTCTCGGAAGACACGCCGAGCTCCGCGGAGCCATTGACGATGCCACCATCGAGCGGGCGTCTGCGCTGTTCGAACGCCTCAACGCCCTGTTGCCGACAAGCGAGGCAGCTCCGACGCCCATCAGCCTGCATAAGGTTCGCGCCGTCGCCTGAGGCTGATCGGCCTTACAGGGTCTCCGTAGGGGCACGGCATGCCGTGCTCCTACGGTTTTGCCGCGCCCAACCCATGTACGTGGGAGCCGATTTCGGGTACAGTCTAGGGGCGGACCCGCGTGCGGTTGTCTTCTCGTTTGACCGCCTGTGGCGAGGCGCTCAACCAATGGCTGATTCACCTTTGCTTCGCACCTCCACACGACTGGACTACGATGCCGCTCTTGAACGAGTGATGGGCCTCGCAAACTTCGAGCGCTCCACCCAGGACCCGGAACATTGGTCTTTTCATCTGGAGCGCATGGGCCTGCTGATGGAGCGCCTCGCCAACCCTCACCTAGCGGTGCCCGCCATCCACGTCGCGGGGACCAAAGGCAAGGGCAGCACGGTGGCCATGATCACGTCGGCCCTGACGGCTCAGGGCTACAAGGTTGGCCTGTATACCTCGCCCCATCTGCATCGGACGGTTGAGCGGATAAGAATCGGCCTCGATCCGATCGCTCCCGAGGACTTCGCGGCGCTGGTAGATGACATGTGGCCGACCGTCGAGTCCGTCGGAGAGACTGGCCCGTACGGCGACGTTACCTTCTTCGAGATGCTCACAGCCATGGCATTCGTCTGGTTCGAGCGGGTCGGAGCCGACCTACAAGTTGTCGAAGTCGGCCTGGGAGGCAGACTCGATGCGACCAACGTGGTGGCGCCACTGATATGCGCAATCACCCACATCAGCCTTGACCACGTGAGTACACTGGGGAATTCGATAGCGGCCATCGCGGGAGAGAAGGCAGGAATCATAAAGCGCGGCGTGCCGGTCGTCGTCGCGCCCCAGCCCGCGGCCGCCCTTGAAGTGTTCAGCAAGGTCGCAACTGAAAAAGGTGCTCCGCTCACCGATGTATCCTCGGGGAGATCGTGGAGGATGCTGGAATCGGACATGAGCGGGCAGAGCTTCGAGCTCGCCGGGCCGAACGGGAAGAGGATGCTCCGCATTCCCCTGCTCGGCGCGCACCAGTTAGACAATGCCTCCACTGCCGTGACTGTCCTTGAATCGCTCGCGGAGAGCGGCGTGACGCTCTCGGACGACTCCATCGCAAGAGGCCTGGAGAACGTCAAATGGCCGGCGCGGATGCATTTCGCCTCACGCAACGGACGGCAAGTGGTGGCAGACGGGGCGCACAACCCGCACTCGGCAATGCGCCTCGTGGAGGCCGTCCGAGACCACGTCGAGTTCCGCCGAGTTTTCCTGGTCTTTGGCGCTCTGCGCGGACACAGTTTGGCAGGTATGCTTAGCGAGTTGAAGCAGCTAGCCCCGGAGGTACTGGTGGTCCGATCACGAGACCCCAGGTCTCTGGCAAGCGACGAAGTGGCGGAAGAGGCCCGACGTCAGGGACTCCCCGTCGTATCCGTTTCCGATGATGTGGGCGATTCGACGCGAAGTGCCCTTGAGCGTGCTGAGGCGGGCGACCTTATCATCGGTACCGGATCTTTGACTGTCGCCGCCGAGGTGATAGAAGAGATGGAAGGCGTCGAGCCGGAGCTCTATCCGTACTTGGATCGCCAGGCCGCAAAGATGGGGTAACAGTGACAACCAGGAATCGGGACCGAAAACGGGTCGTGATCACCGGCATGGGGGCCATGACGCCCCTTGGCGAGACGATAGGCGAGTACTGGGACGGCCTGGTGAATGGCAGGTCTGGCATCGGCCCCATAACATTGGCCGACGCTTCCGACTATCCTTGCAAGATAGCCGGGGAGGTCTCGGGGTTCGACCCAACTAGATACATCAATCCCAAAGAGGCGCGTCGCATGGCCAGGTTCTCTCAGTTGGCCGTATCCGCCGCCGGACTGGCCATAGAGGACGCTGGGCTGGACCTCTCGAAGGAGGACGCGGAGCGCCTGGGCGTTGTGACAGGGAGCGGCGTAGGAGGCCTGCCGACGACTGAGGATAACGCCCGAATACTGGTGGAGAGGGGGGGGATGAAAATGAGCCCCTTCTTTATCCCGATGATGCTTCCCAATATGGCGTCAGCCAACGTCAGCCGAACCTACGGGCTGAAGGGCTACACGTCGACTGTGATAACGGCGTGCGCCGCCGGTAACCAGGCGATCGGAGACGCGGCCGAAGCCATACGTCGCGGCGCGGCCCACACCATCCTGGGCGGGGGGTGCGAGGCCGGTATCAGCCAGCTTGGCCTGGGTGGATTCAACATTATCAAAGCCCTCAGCAGGCAGAATGACGAGCCCGAGAAGGCCAGTCGCCCATTTGACGCCAGCCGGGACGGCTTCGTGCCTGCCGAGGGTGCCGCGTTCCTGGTACTGGAGAGCCTGGAGCACGCCCTGGACCGCGGAGCGGACATCGTCGCTGAGATGTCGGGCTATGGGGTCTCGTCGGACGCGTTTCATGCCGTCCAGCCCGATGAAGACGGCGCGGGGGCGGCCAGGGCGATCAGGTGGGCCCTCGAAGACGCCGGCGTTAAGCCCGAGGATGTCGACTACATCAACGCGCACGGCACCTCCACGCCCCTGAATGACTTGTCGGAGACGCTGGCAATCAAACTGGTCTTCGGAGAGCACGCCTACAAGGTCCCGATCAGCTCGACCAAGTCCATGATAGGTCACACGCTCGGAGGGGCAGGAGCACTGGAGGCCGTGGCCTGCATCCAGACCATTCGCGACGGCGAGATACACCCAACGATCAATTATGAGACCCCTGACCCCGAGTGCGACCTCGACTACGTGCCCAACGAGTCACGCAAAAAGCGGGTGGACACGGTGCTCTCCAACAGCTTCGGCTTCGGGGGCCAGAACGCCTGCCTCGTGTTCCAGCGGTTCGAAGAGTAGCCAGCAGACCACATCAGGAGGTGGGCAATATGCCCATGGGAAAGGCAGCCGTATTCGTCGAGCCGTACCGCTTCGAGATCACCGAGCTTCCAACCCCGGAGGTCGAGCCTGGAGGCGTACTGGTAAAGATCACGGCCGGGGGGATCTGCGGCTCCGACCTGCACTACTGGCGCGGTGAGATGAAGCCGATGCTCAGAGGCAAGCCCGGCCCGGTGATCCTTGGTCACGAGATGACCGGAGTCGTCCACAGCATGGGCAAGGACGTGGCGACGGACTCGATGGGGCAACCTCTTTCCGAGGGCGACCGAGTAGTGTTTACCTACTTCTTCCCATGCCGCCGATGTTACATCTGCCTGCGAGGCGAGCCCAACCACTGTCCCGACAGGTTCCGTTTCCGCGCCTCGATCAAAGAGTCACCCTACTGCAACGGCGGCTTCTCTGAGTACTACTACCTGTATCCGGGCCACTATGTCTTCAAGGTCCCCGACGAGCTCCCGGATGAGGCTGTAACCGCCGTCAACTGCGCCGTCTCGCAGGTCATCTATGGTCTGCAGATCGGCGGTGCCCGCATGGGCGACAGCGTGGTGATTCAGGGCGCCGGAGGTCTCGGACTCTACGCTACTGCGGCCGCTCGAGACATGGGCGTCGCACAGGTCATAACCATCGACGGGATCGCGCCCAGGTTGGAGATGGCCCGCCGCTGCGGCGCAGACCACACTATTGATATCAACGAGTACACGACCCCGGAGTCCCGGATCGAGCGCGTCAAGGAGCTGACTGGCGGATGGGGCGCCGACGTATGCCTGGAGCTCGTGGGCTATCCACAGGTGGTCGCCGAGGGCCTGCAGATGCTCAGGCGGGGCGGCGCGTTCGTGGAGGTCGGCAACATCTGGGCCGACAGCAACGTGACCCTGGATGTATCCAAGCTGATCTGGGGACAGACGCGAATCATCCCGGCAGCGCACTACAATCCGCAGATCTTGCCGGCGGCGCTCGACTTCCTCGTCCGGACGAAGGACAAGTACCCGCTCACGCAGGTGATGTCGCACAAGTACCCGCTGGAGGAGATCGGCAAGGCCTTCGAGCAGTCCGAGTGGCTGGGCAAGAGCGAAGGGACTGAAATCACCCGGGCCTTCGTCACGCCGTAGGGTCTTGGTCCCCGCACGTGGTGGCGCCCTACGGGACGTCGGGACACGACTCGTAGGTGCAGACCTACGTGTCTGCCCTGGGATGGGAGGTGCGTCCCTCCGCCGGTCGTCACGCCGGGGAGGGCGCACACATAGGTGCGCCGCTACGCACAAGACGGGAGCCCCTTATTGACCCTCGACACCAACTGGGATGCTATTGGTCGTGAGGCGGCCGACATCCTGTCTCGCTACATCCGCATCGACACCTCCAATCCGCCGGGCGGCGAGGCCAACGCCGCGTTGTTCCTGGCTGAGCTGTTGTCCCGGGAGGGCATCGAGTCCCAGACTCATGAACCCGCTCCAGAACGCGTGAACCTCGTAGCTCGGTTCGGAGGACCCGGGACCGCTGCTCGAAAGCCGCTCCTACTCATGCACCACATGGATGTGGTGCCCGCTGTCTCTTCATCCTGGCAAGTCCCGCCCTTCGCAGGCGAGCTGCGCGACGGCTACGTCTGGGGCCGGGGGGCCATCGACGACAAGGGCCTTGGAACCATCCACCTCATGGCCTTCATCCTGATGAAGCGTTTGGGCATACGCCTCGACCGCGAGCTGATATTCATGGCGGTGGCCGACGAAGAAGAGGGTGGTGCGCTTGGCGCGCGTTGGATGGTCGAGAACCACTGGCCCGCGGTCGAGTGCGAGTACGTGTGGGACGAGGGCGGGACCGGCTCGCAGGGCATCATAGGGCGGTCGCCGGTCTTCGCGGTCTCCGTCTCGGAGAAGACCTCGATGGTCGTTACCCTCACCGCCACCGGGATTGGTGGCCACGGATCGATGGCCCGGGGCACGCCCGTAGACCGGCTGGTCAGCGCCCTACTGGCGGTGCGGCGTATCAAGTCGGGCATGAGGTTCGATGAGGTCACGAAAGAGTTCTTCCGCCGGGTGGCCGAGACTCAGCCGGCCCCGGTCTCATGGGTGGTTCGCCGTGCTGGCAATCCGGTGTTCAGACCCGTCGTGTCGAGGGCCGCGCGGAAGTCCCCCGTGATCGACGCGATGCTCCGAGATACGATCACGACGACGGTGGTCCAGGCAGGCGGCAAGGCCAACGTCGCAGCGGACGAGGCCTCGGCCATACTGGACGTCCGCCTGTTACCGAGCACGGACCCAGGTCGATTCCTGGAGGAGCTGAGGTCGGCCATCGACGACGACGGTGTAACCGTCGAGGCGTTAGAAACCGTGCCCTCGCCGCCGCCCTCTCCCATGGACTCGGCTCTCTTTCGGGCCTTCGAGCGTGCGGTATCAACGCATGTTCCCGGCGCGATCACCACGCCGATTCAAACGCCTGTGGCGACCGATTCACGTTTCTTCCGGCCCCTGGGCGTAAAGGCATACGGCCTGCTGCCCGCGGTGATGACGGCCGAAGACCTAGAAACGATTCACGGGGCAAATGAGAGGATATCGTTGGACAACCTAACCCTGGGGGTCAAGATAGCGGCGGACGTGGTCCGCGAGGTCTGCTCGACGGTGAGTCTGCGATAGCACGGTCGTCTGGCCCTACCGTTGCCGCCGAGACGCCGTGGCGAACATTGCGGCCCTCGTGTAAGAACCCTTCCGCGCGGAGGGGTTTATCCAGGCGGGATGAGGCGGCACGACCGGCATCAGCGCCCCAAGAGGCGGCCAGAGGCCTCGGCCCCCTAGTCCTCTTCGACGCCCTCTTTGCCGCTTTCAAAGCGCTCGCCCATCGACTTCAGGAACTCCTCTACGTCCGGAGAGAACGCAGCACCCTCTTCAGCCTCCGGGGAGCCCGCCGTGACCTTGTCGTAGTAGGCCTCGAACTGCGTGATCAGCCTCTGCAGGTCAGGGTTCTGGGCCACCGCGCGGCTGATCTCCTGGTACTGCTGGCTGCCCCGCGTCGCGTCGGCGAGGGAGTTGGGCAGGCCGCAGATGGCGCAGAGGACGTCGAGCAGACGGGATGCCCCCATATGGTCCTCGTCGAGCTGGACGTACTGCGGAAGATGGGCCATCAGGCTTGCGGTCTCGATCTTCGCCTGTTCCAGCGATTCGCCTACCAGGTTCACGATACTGGTCGGACCTTGATACGCGCGTCTCCAGGGCGAAAGCAGGCCCTTCGCCAGGTCCTCCTTCTCCTCGTTCAGGTTGCCCGTCACGAGTAGGGGGCGCGAGTGTGGGACCGTATCGTACATGCCTCCGATGCGGTAGTACTCGACCACGCCGAAGTGCTCCGCGAGCGCGACGACGGAGTCTATGTAGTCCTCGGCCATGGCGTGCGGTTCACGCAGGTGCAGGAAAACGTAGTCCCGGTCGCTGAAATCGTCGTGTCCGAATCGGATCTCGCTGTTAGGCGTCCGGAAGACGCGCTTGCCTCCGGACATACGCATGCGGGGTCTGTACCTGGTGAAGTCGAAGAACGTCCCGGGCCGGTCGAGCCTCGCAAGCTCTTTGGCCTCGACGTGTTGCTCGATCTTGGCGAGGACGAGCGTGCCTACGCGCCCGACGTCTACCCACGGCTTGAGCATGGCGATCGCGCAAGGATTGGTGAGCTCAGGGACCGGCTCGTTGACCTCGAAAGCGCCGATTTTCATGGTTCGTATCCTGTCAGACACGTACAGATTCCGCAAGCCCTTGGTCGTCGGGGATGGCCCGACGGCGCCGTTCGCGCCGTACATCGATTCCTTCGAGGCACACATCTAAGTCGCGAAACCCGCAGGAAGCGAGCATATGCATTTGTCTATCCAGAGTCGATGGTCACATCGCACATGGTCAGGGGTCGCAATTCTGGGCCACGGTGATGGTATTTCTGGCGGCCGCCTGCGGTCCCGACCGTACCGAGCAGAGCACGCCTGAATCCGTTGCGGGGCAGCCGTCGGCTGCTCCGGCCGTCCCGGCCTCGACGGTACCGGCAGCCGGTCCGACACGTCGGTCCTCCCTTCTACCGGACGGCCCGCCCCCGGGGTGGACACGACCATCGCCGGTGTCCCCATCCAGGAGGTGCTGTTCGACACGTTCGGCCGGGGGTACATCCCTCTATCGGTAGCAACCGAGGAGGTGATCGATGCCCTCAGAGACGCAATCAAGCCCATCTACGAGCCGAGGTATGACGAAGTATCGAAGGGTAACTGGATGTCCGACGACTACCTGTTGATCGGCTACGTCCCCGGGAAGGGACCGGCCTTCGCATACTCGATCAAGATCTTGAACCTTCACGAGATCGTCAACGATGAGATAGACGGTGTACCGTTGCTCGTGTCGTACTGTCCTTTGTGCGCCAGCGCCGTCGTTTATGAGAGAGAGCTGGAGGGCACGACCCTGCTCTTCGGGAACACAAGCGCGCTCTACGACTCCGACCCTGGTTATGTTCGACCACCAGACGGGCAGCTACTGGCACCAGGTCATCGGCAGGGCGATAGTCGGGCCCCTTACGGGATCGGCGCTCCGGCCACTGCCCTCTCAAACGACCTCATGGGGCGAGTGGAAGGAGCTTCATCCGGATACCCGAGTCCTCAGCCGCGACCTCGGGCTGCTGTCCGGGCGAGGGAACCCCGTACGATCGAGACCCCTACGTCGGCTACGCCGACAGGCTCAACGGTGGCGGCTCCAGCCCGGTCAGTGAGGACAAGCTCGATGGCCTGCTCCGCCCGGGAGAGATGGTAACGGCGGTCCAGATCGATGAGAGCCACAGGGCATATGCACTAGACGGTAACGATGACCAGGTCATCAATGACGACGTCGACGGGACATTTGTAGTGGTGATCGCACGCAGGTTCGGCCGCGAGACGCCGACGGGTTGCCGCGTACGTCCGCGAGCTGGACGGGCGGGAGCTAAGGTTCAGCCTGGTAGACGGGGCGCTGGTAGACGACGAGACCGGTAGCCTGTGGGATGACGGTGGGCGGGCCGTGTCGGGACCGATGGCCGGTTCGAGTCTAACCGGAGTTCCGACGAGGACTAGTTTCTGGTTCGCCCTTGTCGCCGCGGTGCCAGGGATAGAGCTATACGCACCCTCGGGCGGTCTCTAACCGCCGGTCTTCCGGCGAAGAAAGTAGCCGCCCGCGCCCGTCAGGCCCAGTCCGAACAGGGCGAGCATCGAGGCCGCCCAGGGCCACAGCACCGTTCCGCCTACCTTGGGTAATCCGACCGTCGGTCCAAACGTGTCGTCAACGGCGGCGCGAGGGTTTTCGTCCAAACGCTCCGTCACGACTATTCTGCCGGCGTGTCCCTGTGCGGGGTGGAGGAGGCAGACATAGCTGTAGACGCCCGGCTTCGAGAAGATCAGCGAATAGGTTCCTGCGGAGTCCGGGTCGAGGCTTGGGTTGAGCCTGAAGCCTGAGCTGACGACGCCCTCAGCCGGAAGCCTATCGCCACCGGACGGATTAAATACGGCCGGGTTCAGCGTGGGCGGTAGCGGAGGGTCGTTCTCCGGCTCGGCCAGTATCAGAGTCGGGGGCTCTTCTCCGTCAGGAACGAAGCTGACAGTGTGCGGTGACTGAGAGGCAGTCCACGACCAGGTCACCGTATCCCCGGCCTCGATTTCGACCTCTTCATCGACGAACCTCATCTCGTCGACCTTGGTTGTGCTCAAGCCGGTCAAGAGCCTGTGCTCGATAGTGCCGTTGCGCTTCTCCACCTTTTGAATGGGCCCGCGGGCCGCCTTCAAAGCCTCCAACTCACTGATAAAAGTCCGCCTCTCGCGTACGGCGATCACGTCGTAGGTAAGCTGGTCGAACGGCACTATCGAGCCTTCGGCCAGGACGGTAACGGTTCCGGTCATGTTCGGGTGAAAGTAGCAGATGTAGCCGTAGGTGCCGGGAGTCGTGAACTCCAACTTGAACGTTGGCTCGTCGCCGGCGTCTGGATCGTAGATCGGCATGCCCGAGTTCGTTGGGAACGACCCATCGTACTGAGGTCCGCCGAGCGGAAGAGCGGCCGCCGGATTGAAGACCACCGCACCGTCTGGAACCGCGACGATCAGGTCCGGCTGCTCTTCCTCCCCAAGGAACGTCACCGTGTGGGCCTCTTCCGGAACGAACCGCCACGTGACGGTATCACCCTCGGAGATGGTGATATTCTCTGGGAGGAAGGCTTGGACCTCAATTCCCGAATCGAGGTCTTCCCAGCCAGCCAGTACGGTCCACTCGGCAATCTGGGCGCTTGCGCCCGGAACTGAAGCCGCCCAGGAGGCTGCGAGAAGAGAGACCGCCAGCAGCAGAGGTGTGAACGTGGCGGTTACGGCCCTTTTCGTCATTGGCTACCTCCCCGCCAGCGGGTGTCGCGGCGGCCGGAGCGGTCGGGCGGCATCATATTCTGAGTCTCCGTCTGAATCAAGCGGCTCGGCATGACGCGGTCATACCATCACCCTCCCGCCGTCCACCTGTATGGCCTGGCCGGTGATGTTCTTGGCATCGTCGGAGGCGAGAAAGGCCGCCATCGCGCCGATGTCCTCCGGAGTCTGCTCTCGTTTCAGCGGGATTAGCGACTCGATCGTTTTGTCGAAGTACTCGCGGCCGCTCAGGCCCTTGAATTCCGGGACCGCATCGACCCGCGACCTGAGTGAGGCTATCTGTTGCCACATCGGGGTCCACAGCATGCCCGGGCATATCGCATTGACGTTGATATTGTGCGGAGCGAGCTGAAGTGCATTGGAGCGGGTCCAACTTACCACCGCCGCCTTCGACGCGTTGTAGTGGGGAAGATCAATGGAACCGTATCGGGATGCCATGGACGCAATGTTGATGATCTTCCCGTAGCGCCGCTTCTTCATCATTGGCGACACCGCTTCGGAGACCATCACGACTCCCCTGACGTTGACCGCATTCACGATATCCCAGTCCTCGTCGGCGGGGGAGTCTCGCTCAGACCATCCCGGGGCGCCGATAACGCCGGCGTCGTTGATAAGAATGTCCAGGTCCGTGAAACTGTCGACGGACCGCCCGACCATGGACTCGATGGATGCCCGATCGGTGACGTCCACCTCGACGGCGATGGATCTGCGGCCCAGGGCTTCGACCTCGGCCGCCACGGCTCGAGCGCCGTCGTGATTGAGGTCTGCGACGACCACGTCGGCGCCCTGACCGGCGAGCGCCAGGCTGATCCCGCGTCCGATGCCACTGGCGCCACCGGTGACCAGGGCCGCCTTGCCCGTCAAGTCTGCGATCATCGCGCCCTCCGCAGGACTCCTACTCGAAAGCCTGAGACATCGCCGTTTTGTCGGTGCCCACGATCAGGTCGGCGCCGGCCCGAATCAGCGGACGCCGAATGAGCCTCGGCTCATCGAGCATCATCTCGACAAGCTGCTCTTCAGTCAGGTGCTCCCTTTTCAGGTCCATCTTCCTGAACGATGGGCTACTCCAGGAGAAGAACTCCGACGGTTCGCGTTCCCCTATGAGCTGCCTAAGCTCTCGCTCTGTGAACCTGTCGCTGAAGAAGTCTCGCTCGTCAAGCTCCACCCCGTCCTGCAAGAGCGACGCCCTCACTTTACGGCAGGTGCTTCAGCGCTTCCAGCTGTAGAAGGATACCGTTGTCATGGAGATTTGGCGGCGGTGGCTGGCTCCTCGTTGAGGCCCCCAAGGGGGAACGCGCCGCCGAATATGTTGCCGTCGGCGGGCCACTGGTCCCTTGGAAGCTCGTAGAAGGCCTCCATCTCGTTCCCGTCGGGGTCCAGAAAATAGACGCCTATCGAGACGCCGTGGTCGCCGACGCCCACGATGTTGACCCCCTTCTCCTTGAGCTCCCGGTTGAGCCGCTTGAGGTCCTCGAACGACTCCATCTCCCAGGCGAAATGGTAGAGGCCCACCCGGCTGCTGTCCGGCCCTGGCGCGTTCGGTCCCAGCGCCATGACGGCGAGCTCGTGCGAGGCCTCGCCGGCGGACATGAAGGCCATGGCTCCCGGAGCCTCGAACGTGACCTCCAGGCCCAGCACATCCGTGTAGAAGGCCTTGGAGCGCTCGACATCGCGCACCCGCAAAACCACGTGCCCCAGCTGCTTCGGCTTTACCATTTCTGTCTACTCCCG
>JAQBTI010000039.1 GCA_027624995.1 Chloroflexota bacterium | reverse complement strand
GCCACGGCCGGTGGGCGAAGCCGGTCTCAGACTGATGCGCCGTATCGATGAACTGCACCTTGAGTATCCGTTTGTAGGCAGTAGGATGATGCGAGGCCTGCTCCGCCAGGAGGGACTCTCCTCCGGACGTAGACACATCTCCACACTGATGCGGCGGATGGGCATCGAGGCGCTGTACCGCAAGCCCAACACCAGCCGGCGACGGCCCGGCCATACTGTGTATCCGTACCTGCTGCGCGGGCTCGAGGTGAGCAGGCCCAACCAGGTGTGGGCCATGGACATCACGTACATTCCGATGGCCAGGGGTTTCGTGTACCTAGCCGCAGTGATGGACTGGCACAGCCGCAAGGTGCTGGCCTGGCGGGTATCGGTCACGATGGACACAGACTTCTGCGTGGAGGCGCTCGAAGAATCCCTCAGACGCCACGGCGCGCCTCAGATATTCAACACAGATCAGGGAAGCCAGTTCACAAGTGACGCCTTCACCGGCCTGCTGAAAGCCAATGGGATCCAGATCAGCATGGACGGAAGGGAAGCTGGAGGGATAATGTGTTCGTCGAACGGCTGTGGAAGAGCGTCAAGTACGAGGAGGTGTATCTGAGAGCCTACGAATCGGTCCCGGAAGCCAGAACTGGACTCGGGCGGTACTTCAAGTTTTACAATGCCGGACGGCCCCATTCGAGCCTTGGAGGAATGACGCCGGACCAGTTCTTTGACAGAGCGCCTGCCGAGTCCGCGGCGGCCTAACGCACGCAGCGTGGTTCCACTTATCAAACCGGGCAGCGCTGTTCAGACAAACGGGACCACCTCTATATTCTCACCGTTCTGAACTCCTAGCGTTTGAAACGATCGGCGCTGGCATCACCAGCCGATGGCGTAGCAGGCCCTGCGGGGGTCGGCACCGGTGCTCATCACGCCGTTGTCGCGGTCGAACCGGGCCACTGTAGCGCCTAGGCCGCATGCTGAGACCTCCTCCACCTCGTGACCCAGCACCCGTAGCCGGGCGAGTGTATCTTCAGAAAAACCTGCCTCCACGGTGAGTCGTCCGGGGTAGTACACATGCGGGTAGAAGGAGTTGACGACGCTTGCCGTTCCGAACCTTGGCGCCTCGATGGCTTGCTGCGGGTCCATTCCGAAGACCAGCGTGTTGAGGATGAGCTGTACGTTGGCCTGGGCCTGGTGGTCGCCTCCGGGACAACCGACCGTCATTACGGGGCGTCCGTCCTTGGAGACGATGTAGTTCACGAGGGTGGTCCGTGGCCTCTTTCCGGGGACCAGCACGTTTGGGTGCCCTTCTTCCAGGTTGAACATCTCGATACGGGTGCTGAGTGCGAATCCCACATCAGGGAAGAACACGGAGCTACGGAAGGAGCCTCCGCTCAGCGTGCCGCAGACCATATTGCCTTCGGAGTCGATGACGGATGCGTGGGTCGTGCCGCTGTCGTCTCCGCCGCCATCTCCCGTAGAGGCCACCGGGACTGGCTGCTGCGCGGACGCGTCTCCTTTCAGGCTGGAGTGGCGCCACGGGTCACCGGCGGGCGGAATCTCGGGATAGGCCCTCCCGGCGTCGATCCGGTCAGCCCGCTCGGCCGCGTACTTCTTGGAAAGTAGGCCGTCGATGGGGACACTCGCGAAATCGGGGTCGCCGTAGTACGCCTGGCGGTCGGCCATGGCCAGCTTCAGCGCCTCGGTGACGGTGTGGATGTACTCCGGCGAGTTGTGACCCATCTGCACCAGGTCGATTCCTTCCAGCATGTTGAGGGTCTGCATCAGCACTCCTGCCTGAGTCCACGTCGACTGGCCGAAGACCTCGTGGCCGGCAAACGTCGTGCTGATGGGATTTTCAAATTTCGCCTCGTAGCCCGTCAGGTCCTCGGCAGCTACGATACCGCCCACCGCCTCCGAGTTGGCTACTATGGTTTGTGCGACCTCGCCCGTGTAAAAAACGTCGCGAGCGGCTTTTAGCCGAGCGGACCGATCTCCGGAGGCGTTGCCCTCGGCCTCGGCCATCTTTGACAGCGTTCGGCCAAGCCCGGGCTGGACCAGCATCGACCCTGGTCGCGGAAGGCGTCCGTTGTCGTAGAAGACTTCGGTGCCGCCGGGCGGAAACGTATCGAACTGCTCTTTCGTCGCTTCGTTGTCGAGGCTGCGAAGCATGTACTCGTAGTGCGGGATGCCCTTTTCCGCGTACTCGATAGCGGGCGCCAGCACCTCGGCCAGGCTCTTACGTCCGTAGCGGTCAAGAAGCGCTATTAAGGCCGCCGCGACGCCCGGGACGGTGAAGGCCAGCGGGGCCTGCAAGCCCGGACCTGTGGGGATCGCGTCGAGTCCCTTATCTTTGTAGAAGTCCACGGTGGCCCTGCCCGGCGCGACGCCCTGTCCACTCAGCGCCAGGACATCTCCGCTGGCCGCGTCGTGAAGCATGAAGACGCCCTCCGCGCCTAGCGAGTAGGCAGCGATGGGCTCGACAACCGCGGCGGCGAAGGCCGCCGCGACCAGGGCGTCGAATGCGTTGCCACCACCGACCAGCAACCGCATCCCCGCCATCGACGTCAGATAGTGCCCGCTGGAGATAACGCCCTGGGTCGCGTATATGACCGGACGCCCTGTCGGCGGTCGCTCTGTGGACCCGTGGTCCCCCTGGTCCGTTGTCATGTTGCCCCCTAAGGCTGCCTTTTCTCCCAGTAACTCTCCAGGGAGTCCTGCGGCCGCCAGCCGAGGACGCGCTTCGTCTTTTCGTTCGAGAACTTCCCGTGCGGCATGTCGGCGAGCACGTAGAACTGCTCGCAGCGGGAGTCTAGCCTGTCTAGCTCGATACTCAGGGCGTTGCTGAATACGGCGCCCGCGTCCCTCCAGGAGACGAGGAACGGGGTGTCTCGTTCAGGCAGCGTACTCCCATCGGGCTCGCGGAAGTTGTAGAACATCAGCATCATCACGAAGATGTCGTGGTTCTCGGTGAAGACTCTACAGATCTCCTGGCCCAGCGACTTCGTGACGGCGTACAGGTTGGTGCCGGACTGGGTGGGGATATCTGGGCCAATGCCGTAATCAAGCGGCTCGTACGTCGCGCCGGCAATCGTGAAGTGCGGCCCGGTGTTGATTACGCGCCGGATGCCGTGCTGGACAGCGGCGGTCATCGCGTTGTAGCAACCTCGGGCATTGACATCGAACGCGAGCTGCCTGTCGTGGCGGAGCACCGACAGATTGATGATCGCGTCCATGCCTTCGGCCGCCGCCACCACCTGGTCCAGGTCCCCAGAGTCTATCTTTAGGTACTCGTGGGACGAGCCATCGTACTCGTTTATATCCGTCAGCCGAAGCGTGTGCTCGGCCTCGATCGCCTTCACGACGTGCGGCCCCATCTGTCCGTTGGCTCCGAGGACCAGTACTTTCACCGGGTTATGACCTCTTTGCCGGAACGAAGCCCAGTGCTTCCTGGGCGTTGCCGGTCAGGAATCGAGCGTTTGGGACATCGGACTGGACGTGGAAGACGGTCCAAGGCTGATGTACCCCCGTGGTCCTTCCGATAGGCAGATCAAAGACTATGGCCCGTCCCACGGCCTGTACCGCATCGGAGGCGTAGAGGGCCGAGGTAGAGCCGGACTCATTCGAGTCCGAGACCAGGTCTCCCAGCCTCAGACAGACCACGCGGGTCCTGCCCTCCCTGGCGAATTCGCGGCAGACGAATTCAGCGAGATGGTGGGAGAGGACCTCCGTATCAGTCGTTGGCATAGGCCGCCAGGTCTCCGTCACCGCCCTGCCCTCGTCATACTTGCCGAACAGACTTAGTGAGCTTAGCAACACGACCCGCGGCACTCGCTCCTCAGCGGCCGCCCAGAGCAGGTTGTACGTGCGGCGCATCGCGGTGTCCAGCCTATGGGATGCGTTGGCTTCTTTGTCGTTTGCCACTGAGTGGACAACTGCGTCGACGCCGCGGACGAGGTCGTTGGTCGAAGAGTCGTGGCCAAGCCCGGTGCTAGAGTCGGCTAGCACGACCTGATGCTGTTCCGTCAGTCCGTCTGCCAGGACGCGGCCCAGGGTAGACCCCGCAGCACTAATAAGGACTTTCATGGACTCTCCTGGAGGAACGTCACGTTCCCGTCGCCGGTAATATATACACCGTGCCGGTGGATGGCAACCACGGCCGAGACGCCGGAAGCGCTGTGCTAGAATCCTGCCACGCGCACAAGGAGGAGACAGTGGCCGCTCAACAGGTATCAGATGACATACTCGAGAGATATCGGAAGGTCGGGACGGCTACCGTCTACAGCGGTGTGAACCGCCTGGGATTCGGGCCGTGCGTCATGCGTGGCGTCTCGAACTTCACGCCGGGGAAAAGACTGGCGGGAAGGGCGAAGACGCTTCGGTTCGTTCCGCCCAGGACAGATATCGCGGAAGAACCCGCCCACGGCCGTGAGTCGGCCGAATACAGGGCCATGGGGTCCTGCGGCCCAGGCGACGTGCTCGTTTGTGACGGCCTGGGCAAGACGACCGCGGCCGTCGGGGGCGACATCAAGCTGTTGCAGCTCAAGCTGGTCGGCGCGGAGGGCATCGTCACCGACGCGTCGGTCCGCGACATGAATGCGATCAGGGCTTACGGTTACGCCGTGTTCACCGGGGGCCGAACTCCGGCCACCGGCCCACCCCAGATAGCGCCTCACGAGGACAACGTGGTTATCCAGTGCGGTGGTGTGGCGGTCCGCCCCGGCGACGTAATAGTCGGCGATGACGATGGAGTGGTCGTTGTTCCCAGCGGCCCGGCCGCAGAAGTCATCGAGTGGTGTGAAGAGCACGAGGAGGCCGAGGAGTACATCAAGGGCCTGATTGTCAAAGAGAATGTCTCGCCCGGAAAGCACTACACCGCCGAGACCTTCGAGCGCTTCCACCGAGAGCGCGGGGATTGAACATGACTCAGGACTCGTGCGAATTCTGGAACGAAACGTGGGCAGGAGACGACCACTTCACTTCCGACGCGGATGACCTGCTAACGACTGAGATCAAAGGTCTCGCGCCGGGGCGCGCCCTGGATATCGGCTGCGGTGCGGGCGGCAACGCGGTATGGTTGGCCGAGCATGGCTGGCAGGTAACAGCAACGGACTTCGCCGACGCCGCAATCGAAAAAGGCAAGCGGCTGGCGGCCAAACGACGCGTTCGGGTGGAGTTCGTCGTCGCAGATGCCTCGACCTTTCGACCTGACGCCCTGTACGACTTGATCACCTCCTTCTACATACAACTTCCCCCTGGCCAGCGGGCGAAAATGCTGTCCACGGCGGCCGGCGCTCTGGCGCCTGGAGGCACGCTGTTGTTCGTTAGCCACGACAGGTCCGCCCCGCCTTCAGGGTGGACCGACGAGGACTTGCTAAGCCTGACGACTCCCGACGAGGTCGCGGCAGAACTCCCCGGTTTGAAGATCGAGCATGCCTCTGTCGTGAGACACGAAAACGGTGGGGAACATGCCTCTCACGCTCATGACTCCGAAGAAGTAGATCGAGCGGCGACCGCAACTCTCGTCCAGCATCAGCGCCGGCAGAGATGTTCGGCACCGCTGATCGGCGGCCCTCAGTCTACGTCCAGCACTATGATCAACCCGTACCTCTCCAGAAGCAGGTCCCGCGCCTGGGCGGTCGTCATCATCGCGCCCTTGAGGCTCGCGATACCCAATTGTGAACTGGAGATGTACGCCCCGCGGAGGTCCGCTCCGTCGAACACCGTCTCCTCGCTCACTGTGGCTCCATTGAGATGGCATCCTTCGAATTCCACGTCCGTGAAGTCGCAACCCGATAGGTCGGCTTCGGTGAATACGACACCCACGAGTTTCTGTTTTTTGAAATCCTTGCCGCGCAGCGATGCCATCCCGAAGTTAGCTCTGTCTATCTTGACGGCGTCCAGTTTGGCATCACTAAAATCGACGGCCCGGAATCTCGACCCACTCAGATCGGCCCCAAACAGATTGGCTCCATCGAAAATGCACAGGGACATGTCGTTGTCGACCATTCGGGACATGTTGAGCTTTGCGTTTTTGAAACTCCCAGACTCGCAGACGCAGTTCGCGATCTCTGCCTCGTGAATTACCGCCTTGTCGAACGATGCCCCCTCCAGGTTGGAGTTCACGATGCGGAGGCTCTCACAGGCCAGATTCGAAAAGTTGGCTCTCCTTAGTGAACAGTCTTCAAACGCCAATTCCTTGGCGTCCAGGTCTGCCAAGTCGGCCCCGTCGAAAGTGCAGTCGCGGAAAACGACGCCTTCGCTTAGCAGGTCGTGCATCTGGTCCAGGCCGGTGATAGTCAGCCCATCATGTATCGTCATTGTGGCCTCTCAGGCACCGAGATGATCTTGGTTCATTATCTCCCCGATGCCAGAGCTGCGCCATCCTCAGCGTAGGCCTACCCCGGCCCGCGAAGGCTCCAGAGGGAGTCCTTGCAAGCCAGAGCTTGGTCGGCCTCGGATTCACGAGCCCGAGTATGCCTCGATGTCGGACTATCTCGGGATCCCGAGGCAATCTTCGTCAAACGGCGTCGAGGAGGTAAGGTTCAGGCGTACCAACCTGTCGGGGTCAGACATACCTGGTCATACCTGCGAGACCCGTCCGGCTCGGCGTCCGCAGCTTTGACAGCCAATTCGAGGTAGCGCTATACTGTGGTGGCTATGGCGATAACAATGATGTGCGCGTGTAAGAGGTCCAGCAGGGGGTGTGATATCCGCCGTTAGGCCCAGTCGCACATATTGTGTGAATGTTTGATGGACACCCTCGACGCTGGCGGCGAGGGTTTTTCTTTTCCCGGTACCGGGCCTCCACACTCGGCCGAGACCCAGACCAAAGAATCAGGAGCAGTCAGTTGAGTTCAGCAAGCAACAGTCGGCCGATAGATCGGTTCAGATCGGTATTCAGCTTTCCAAATCCCGTCAACGAGGTCGCGGCGCGGCTGGTAGCAGGCATGGTGGTCCTGCTCGTACTAGCCATTCTGCTAACCGATCAGGCGTGGCTCATGTTCGTTCTGGCGTATGGCTTCGCTGCGAGGGTAGCATCCGGGCCGACTCTGAGCCCGATGGGCCTGCTGGCGACCCGCGTGCTGGCGCCGAGGCTGGGATCTCGCCCTGTCCCCGGTCCACCGAAGCGCTTCGCGCAGTCTGTGGGTCTCATCTTCTCCGTCGCGGCGCTTGTGGCCTATTTCGTGGCGGACTCAGCATTCGCCGCGAAGGCCATCCTTGCGGTGCTGGCCACCTTCGCGATTCTGGAGTCGGCGGCCGGGTTCTGCGCGGGCTGCTTCGTCTTCAACCGGCTCATGCACCTGGGACTGATACCCCAATCCGTTTGCCGCGAGTGCGCAGCCGCGTTCGGACCATCGTCTCAGTAGCAAGGACACTCAAGGCAGAGGTAAGCATGAAGGTCATCAGGAGTGACGAAGTCGAGGAGCAGGACGCCACCGAGGCGCCGATCTTCTTCGGTGGCAGGGTGTCGAGGCGCCTACTCGTAAACAAAGACCTCAGCAAGCAGTTCGCCTTCAACATCGTGAGCTTTGAGCCGGGCGCGAGGAACAAGCTGCACACTCACACGAGCGACCAGATTCTGTTCGTGACCGATGGTGCAGGCCACGTCGCCACCGAAGGGGAGACATTCACCGTTTCTGAGGGCGACACGGTCTTCATTCCGGCCGGTGAAAAGCACTGGCACGGTGCGACCGAGGACTCGGAGTTCGCCCACGTCGCGCTTCTGTCGCCAACGAGCCAGACCGAGATCTTCGACTAGGAGTCGCGGGGCGATTTGGGGCCCGAAACGCCCGGTTATCAGTCTCCCCGGGTGCGGGCGACCTGGACGCTGGCTCTGCTGGCCGTCTTCGGACTCGCCGTCATCGCCGCAGCCGTTTCGGCGGTCCTGGAAATCGGACTGCTGCGGGACCTCCAGGACGGCGAGGCCGTTTCGGTATCCAGCGCGATTGCCAACGACAACCGGCAGCGAGTTGTCTCGTCCCTCTATTTCGTGACGTTCGTCTCGACAGCCGTAGCCTTTTGTTTCTGGATGCATCGAGTCTCCAGAAACCTGGGACCGCTTGGGATAGAGGGACGGCGGTTCACGCCGAGGTGGGCTGTCATCTGGTGGTTCGTGCCGCTGATGCAGCTGTTCCGACCCTACCAGGTGGTGCGCGAGATCTGGAGGGGGAGCAACAAAGAGGCGTCCGGCCGGAGTTGGGCGCTGCTCCCGTGGTGGTGGGCCGCGTGGCTGGCAGCCAACGCGATGGCGTTCGTGAACTCAGCCGCCATCTTCCGTGGGGACGAACCCGGCATGCGGATCACGGTCGATCTGGTTGCCCTCGCCAGACTCTCACTGATGCTGGCCGGGGTCGTCCTAGCCTTCGTAATGGTCCGCCGCATCACGGTGCTGCAGGACGAGAAGTATCGAGGGCTGTAGGGGCGCATCGCGATGCGCCCGACTCTACGACACCTGCGGCCTCTGGTCCACCCATGGCCTCGCCTGCTCGAAAGCGGCTGACGCTGCGAGCACAGTCGCTTCGTCTCCGTACCGGCCGACGATGTGCAGTCCAATGGGCATGCCGTCGGACGAGAGGCCTGCGGGAATGCTGGCGGCTGGGTTACCGATCATGTTTATCGGATACGTAAATGGCAGGAAACCCCAGAACGGATCCACCTCGTGGCCGGCAATCGTGTCAGGACGGTCGTACGGTGGGAACGCCGGGACAGCCGTAACCGGGGACAGCAGGAGATCGTACTCCTCGAACATATCTGCATACTGCTGCTTCAGCCCGTCGATGTACGCCAGGGCCCCGGCATATTGTGCCCCTGTCACTGTCGCCCCGTACTGGAGGCACTCACGGGCGTAGTCTGTTAGCGACCCTTCTTGTTCCAGGAGATTGCCGTAACGCGTGTACCCAACGGCGCTGAAGATCGTCCAGAAAGCTTCGAATGGGGCATCGAGGCTGATATTCGAGTCTTCGACGGAACAACCCATCTGCTCGAAGGCTTTCGCAGCGCGGGACGTTACCTCGACGACCTCCGGGTCCACCGCCGCATAACCGTAGTCCGGGCTCCATGCGATTCGCAGCCCGCTGATATCGCGGTCCAGGGCCGCAAGGAGGTCGGGCGGCTCCTGGCGGATCGAGCCAGAGTCTCTGGGGTCATAGCCGGACAGAGCCTGAAGAAGCATCGCGGAATCTCGGACGGTCCGAGTCATCGGGCCTGGCTGGCTGAGGTGGTTATGCGTATCCGGCGTGCCATCGCCAGCGTAGAGGGGCACCCGCCCCAGCGTCGGCTTTATTCCATAGACGCCGCAGAAGCTGGCCGGTATGCGAATGGAGCCCCCTCCGTCGCTTCCCTGGGCCAGGGCACATAGCCCGGCCACGACCGACGCCCCAGCGCCTCCGCTCGATCCGCCGGCGGTCCGTTCCGGGTTCCACGGGTTGAAACAGGGAGCGCCGAGAAGGTTTTCGCTAGTTCCGCGGTACCCAAACTCGGGCGTGTTGGTCTTGCCGAGAATCACCGCCCCCGAGCGACGCACGCGCTCGACCACGATCGAGTCTTTGTCTGGCACCCAGTCCTTAAAAGCCAGCGACCCCTTGGTCGTCCGGATGCCCTTGGTCGGCTCGAGGTCCTTTATCGAGATCGGGAGCCCGTGCAGAGGCCCAAGCCGGTCGCCGCGTACCACCGCATCCTCGGCCGACTTCGCGGCGGCCAGGGCCTCGTCGTGGACCAGTGTGAGGTAAGAGTTGAGCTGTGAGTCCAAGCTGTCGATGCGACGGAAGTACATCTTCGTCAGTTCGACGGGCGAAACCTGCTTTTCAGCAATGAGCCTCTTGAGCTCATACGCGGGCGCGAACGCAAGATTATCGTCCATGGCGTATTGTCCTAATTTGATTCGTCACCTGAGCGGTAGGTAAACATAAGATTGTCGTTGTCGGTTCCCAGCCTTCCCCCCGTGGCGCTGTACAAATTCCTCGCCGCGACGTTCGATTCGTTAGTGAGCACCCACATCTTGTAAATGTTGCGCTCTTGGCAGAACCCCTTGAGTAGATTGATCATCGCGGTCCCGATGCCTTTACGCTGACCTCAATCTCATAAAGAAGCATCATAGATCGCGCTCTGTCGACGCGTGGGAACTCATAAGCCAGAAGAAAGCCGACGGGCAACTCATCCCCATCTAACGCCGCTATCAGATAGCATTCATCGCTACCAAGGAAACGGCTTATATAGCTCGGCGTTGGATCAGTGGAGGGACGGCGGGCCTTAAACGTCTCAACGACCGTTGCAGCTAATGAGGCATCCTTTGCCGAGAGTCTCCGAACCTGCATTGCTGTCTACGACCCAATGTGTTCTTGAACGAGAGAGGCTCTCACAGTCACCTACCGGTCTAGGACGGCTCAGACGTGAACGGTAGACCTTCGACGACTACGGTTGCGGGCCCTTCCGGTGACCCAGCAACCAGGACGACGCCGGGCTCGGAGTGGGCGTTACGGACCAGCCCGAGGCCGATCCCCCGGTTGAGCCGATTAGATTTCGACGTCGAGGTCAGTACGCCAACCTTCTTGTCCTCCGCGAAGAGGTCCGCACCGACTTCAGGCGCGGCATCCAAGCCCCAGGACAAGCCCACCAGGCCCCTCTGGACCTTATCGTAGGTGTTAAGACGGGCCACGACCTCCTGGCCGATATAGCAGCCCTTGTTGAAGCTAATGTGGTCGATCAGACCCGCTTCGAGCGGGTTCGAGTCCTCTGTCAGCTCTCTGCCTTGGGCAGGCACGCCCTGCTCGATACGGACCAGGTCCAGCGTATCGTCGCCGACGGGCGCGACTCCGAGACCCGAGCTGAGAGCCGCCTCGCGAACTGCGTCCAGACCATCCAAAGGCAGGACGATCTCGTAGACGGGCTGCTTGAGGAAGTCCGTGCGGACAACCGTTACCTCGACGCCTGCGATAGCTACCGAAGCGGACTCGTAGGTCTCGAGTACATCTAGGCCGCACAGCTCCTCCAGCAGAACTGCCGCCTTCGGACCCACGAGCGCAAGCTGGCCGGTCTCGTCGGTCACGTCTTCGACCGACACGTCCTCGGTGAACGTATAGAAGTCGATCCACTCCGCCACCTTCGTCCGCTCGTCGGGACCGGTTAGCACCAACAGATGGCCGTCCAGAGCGAGCACAAAGATCAGGTCGACGACTCGGCCCTTGTTGTTAGTCAGCACAGTGTAAAGGCCGCATCCGCGTGCGAGGCCCTGCATCTGGTTGGTCGACAGGCGGTCCAGCAGATCAACGGCGTCCTCGCCAGTGATTCGCAGTCGACCTACGGCCGATCGGTCGACAAGACCCACCCCTTCACGGACGGCGTAGTGCTCGTCTTCGATAGATAGGGTCCCATCCCGAAGGCCGGTTAGCTGGCTGGTGCTCATTGGGATGGCCTCCCTCCCCGAAATAAAGTCGCCGCTCCACGGGGAGCGGCGTAATAAGATCAGCTCTGGCGGAGACTACGTCCTAAACGCTGAACGAGGTGCCGCACCCACACGTGGTCTTGGCATTGGGGTTGTTGAAGACGAAGCCCTTGCCGTTGAGCCCGCCTGAGTACTCCAGGGTCGTACCCGCGAGGAAGATGTACGACTTGCGGTCGATGAAAAGCTTCAATCCGTGATCTTCGATCACCTTGTCGTCCTCTTTGGGCTCATCGACGATGTCCAGAACGTAGGTCAGTCCCGAACAACCGCCACCCTTGACGCCCACGCGCAGGTTGGCGTTGGGCTGACCGGCCTGCTTTGTAAAATCCCTAACGTGATCAGCCGCACCCTCGCTGATTGAGATCGTTAGCGGCTGGCGCTCTGCTGTGGTCATAACTACCCCCGGACACTATTCGCTAGCTGAGCCATTAGCTAATTCTACCTACCTCGTGCCATATCAGTCAATGAGCGGAGCGTGGTAGGAGCGAATGCAATAGTCAACCTCAGAAGTGGCTCCGGAAATCTGAACAGGGGGATAAGTGGAATCGCTGCCTGATTGAGGGCATGATAGTGCCCTTGGAGACAGGAGCGAGAGATGAGCAGACGACCCCGCCGTAACCACTCGGCAGAGTTCAAGGCGAAGGTGGCCCTTGCCGCGGTGCGCGGCGACCGGACACTTTCGGAGTTGGCAAGCCAGTTCGATGTGCATCCTAACCAGATCACGCAGTGGAAGACCCAGTTGCTGGATCGGGCGGCCCAGTTGTTTGGCGCCGGGACGGGGCAGGCTGAAAAGCCGGTAGACATGAAGGTCCTTCACGCCAAGATCGGTGAGCTTGCGTTGGAGAACGATTTTTTAGAGGCCGCGCTCACGAAGGCGGGATTGCCGGGCGCAAGGCGATGATCGACCGCGATCACAAGCTGCCTATCGCCCGCCAGGCAAAGGCAGTGGGCATCAGCCGCGGGAGCATCTACTACCGGCCACGGCCGGTGGGCGAAGCCGGTCTCAGACTGATGCGCCGTATCGATGAACTGCACCTTGAGTATCCGTTTGTAGGCAGTAGGATGATGCGAGGCCT
>JAQBTI010000038.1 GCA_027624995.1 Chloroflexota bacterium | reverse complement strand
ACGGCCCCAATTCTCACTGGGAGTATCAACGAATGAGCGTTTTGGACCGTTTTCGTCTTGATGGCCAGCGGTTGTTTATCACCGGTGGCAGCCGTGGCTTGGGCCGCGAAATGGCTTTGGCCATCGCAGATGCCGGCGCCGACGTCGTGCTGACCGGTCGCGATGTCGCGAGTCTCGAAAAGACGACCGCCGACATTCAGCAATTGGGACGCCAGGCGTTCCCGATTCAAGCCGACATGGGCGACACCGGCGAGTGCGAAGCGGCTTGTAAAACAGCGCTTGCCGAACACGGACCCATAAGCATCTTGATCAATAACGTCGGTGGCCGGCGTGAAAATATTCGTACCCAGGACATGCCGCTGGACACCTGGCAGAGGTTCATGGACCTGAACCTCACCAGTGCATTTTTGTGTACGAAATTGATCGGCGGCGCGATGGTCAACGAGGGCAAGGGAGGACGGATCATAAACGTGTCCTCTATCAACGCCCTCCTCGCGGGCCGCAATATCGCTGGCCGTCACTACGAGACCGCCAAGGCGGCGCTGATTCAGTTCACGCGTGCCACCGCGATCGACTGGGCGCCTTACGGCATCACGGTTAATGCGATCTGCCCGGGGTATTTCATGACCGAACCAAATATTCGGTGGTCGAAAACCAATCCGGAGGCAATGGAAGCCAATATTAGCCGAATCCCCGGAGGCAAGACCGGCCAGCCTGAGGACATGGGCCCACTAGCTGTCTATCTAGCCAGTGACGCGGCGCGGTACGTCAACGGAGCGTCTATCGTCATCGACGGCGGGTTTACCTGTTGAGGGACCGGCCGTACTGGCGACCCGCTCGAGGAGTCTCCGTAAGCCTATGGCGGCTTCCGTGAGACGGTAGGGGCGTACGGCCCAGCCTGTCTCAGAAGAGGTGCGGGAAACCTCCTCTCCCGCTTGGCGGGAGAGGATTGAGGTGAGGGCGACACGGCCTACGACTGAAAACGACGCCTTTCGAGAATCGATCGCCGACTTTCGACGGGACCCCCATCCCTTCGACAAGCTCAGGGCAGGCTCTAACCTTCCCCCGCGTGCGCGGGAAGGGATTTATGGGACACACTGGGCCGTACGCCCCTACGCAGACCACCGCGACGTTGTTGACTTCGCAAGTACGGCACCTTTTCCATTGAGGTGACAATCTCCGTTGCCGTCGACTCGCATCCTACCTACTGCCGGTGGTAATCGGCACAGCGGCCCAGGGCGACCCCAGCGGGTCGCCCTTACAAGATGGCCGCCACACCCTCGCTGCCCCGAGCCCTCTTCCAGAGGATCCCTCTGGGAGAGGGGACAAGAGCCAGTCTAGTGCGGGATTCCCAGGGCGTCCATGCGCTTGTGGACCGCGTTCCGGGCCTCCAGGAACGGGCGCTGCAGGTAGGCCAGGTGGTTGTCTTCACCGTGGTGGTGAGTCGCGGTCCCGGGCGCGTCGAGGGGGGCGGACTCGCCGATGTAGACCAGGCTGCCCTCGATGAGGGTCAGCATGTCCCTGGCTACCGCTTCGTCGAACATCGTCCACTCACCACCGACCGCAATGTAAATGGGCGAGGTGTGCGCGAACCGGCCTCGCCGCCACAGGTCGTGATACGGGACCATGTCGTAGTAGCCTGGGCCTCCACACCTGGCCGCCAGCCACGAATGCCCGTTTACCTTCACGGACGCCTTTAGTGTCAGCTTGCGGGCGCCTCCGGACTCCTCGGTCGAGGCCACGACACGGCCGTCCTGCACGATCTCAAGCCGGTGGACCGGCAGAGTGCCTTCGGCCCAGGCCTCCACTTCCACCGTCCCAGGGCCCGATAGATCGACCGTGTCGCCGATCTGCTTTCCTTCCACCGAGAAGCCGATAATGGGCCCTCCGCTCAGGAAGGTCCGGCCCTTTACGACGTTCCGGCACCAGTTGTCGTAGCTGAACTCCTGGTCGTCGGGGATGTTCACATAGGTCCTGTACAGACCTACCGGGACATCGCTGCTCATCTTGTCGGTACCGCCGACCAGCGGGAGTTTGTAACCGCAGTTCAGATACCGGTAGTACTCGTTGTGGTTGTACTCGGTACTCCTTATCATCTCGACGGCATCCAGCCTGCCGGTGGCGACCAGGGTGGCTGGCTCACCGTTTGGGTTTGGGAAGTGAGGGCTAATCACATAGCCGCCCTGACCGTGGGCCTCATCGGCCCAATGGCTCAGGGTCGTCTCCATCGCGCCGCCGATCTCGCCCTCACTGGGGCCGTCGCTGCACCAGGGCATTACAGGCTGCTTGAGCCCCCAGAGGATCATGTGCCCCAAGAAGTGCTGCCGATTCTCCTGTGAGACGTAGACGATGTTGTTGCCGACCCGCGAGATGCTTGGGGCGCCGGTGAACTCCTCCGTGTTTGTGAAGAGGCTGCCCCACTGGGACTGGAGCAGGTTGACCACGTTCAAGTCCTCGCCCTGGGACTCGATGTGGCTGCCCTGGGCGGACAGGAAATGTACGTGTGAGTCGCCGCTGAACCAACGCCTCTGGTTCATGTTGACCCACCGCTTCAGGCGAAGCGTAAGCTCTCGCTGGCCGGGCTCGATGCGGACCTTTGTCCTGATAGGCTCGTACTCAAATCCTCGCGCCACGTCGACGATGACGTCGCCGCGAGGCAGCCAGCCCTGGCTGGTCCCGTCGATGTAGGCATATGTGATCTGTCCGAGGCGCACGTCTCCGCCGACGTCGATGTGCCAGCTATCGAGATTGGAGTTGACCTGGTTGTGGTGCCCGTGCGGCTGGTAGGGGACGCCTTCCGGCGAGCGGAAGTGGACGCGGCAAGGGACGGGCTTCCCGGTCTCGTCGTCCAGCACGGTGACATGGACCCAGTTCCTTCCTCGGTCCATTAGCTCGAACCGGGCCCCGGCGGCCTCCACGACGCCCTTCTCCTCTATTTCGCCCCACCGAGTGTCGGCGATCTTTTCGCCGTCCTGCTTCACCGTCACGGTCGCCGATGGCGTCGCAGCAATCTCTACGTAGGACGGGCTAGCCTTGTCATTCTGGGTCTCGCCCCAGCCCTTGGACGAGCCCGCGAGGAACTCGTCGGCCGACGCCTCCGGCAGGGCAAAAGGATACGTCGCCACCCCTCGGTCGACCTCGACCTCCAGGTTGAATGGTTTATCGGCAGCTTCCCCTTCGAGCGTCACCTTTACAGGGCGGCGTCTCTGCCGGGCGAAGGGGTTTTCGTCCAGATGTCCGAGGGTGATGCCTGCAACCAAGAATCGCGGCCCTGCCGGTACTATCTCGATCGACTCGATGGCGGTTTCCGGCTCGGGGTTCTCCCACGCCCAGAGGTGGTAGAGCTTCGCGGCCTCTTGCTCCACCTCGGTCTGGCGACGCCCCACGTTTCCCCAAGGGCCTTCATGTCGCGGGAGAAGCTCGTGCTGACGGTCGGTCATGGCGCGGAACGGTCGGCCGGGGACGCCGGGGATGGCGCCGGGAATCGGTCCCGCAGCGATCTCGAACCTCTCGCGTACCGGCACGCGCTCCTCTCGGCCGCCGGAGAGACGGAAAACGTACTCGGCGACGGCGACGCCCAGGGGGCCTCCCTCGTGCACGGACGTCTCCAGCAGGGCGTGGGCGAAGACGACCCTGCGAGCCTTGCCGCCGATGGGTACGGTCACGCTCTCGGCGGAGCCGTCCAGGACGATGAAGCATTTTCCGCCGCCACGACCACCGATCTGGAAGGGAAGCCCGCGCAGAGTCTGTGAGCCCGTCTCGACCTCTACGTCGACGCCCAGCGCCTCAGGTCCCGCGTTGCACAGCAGGGCAATATCCGACGGTTCATATCCGTTCATCGTGTCTCCTCCGGTGTCGTCTATCAGTCCCAAAGGGCCAGCAAGGTCCCGATGATCGCAAATGTCACTACGGAATAACCGATGTTGATAAGAAACAGGCGCATTGGCCTGGCCTCGAAGGTGTAGTTCGCGGCCTGAGTCGCGGCCACGAAGCCAATACCGGCGTAGAGTCCGAGCAGCAGGCCGTCCGCGGCTGAGGTCGCCCGCGCTAGCTGTACGACGACGGCCAAAGAGAACACTATGAAGACGGAGGCAACGACGCTGACGGCGTAGCCTTTGTACATCTCATCTTTATGTTCGTCCAGGTACTCCTTTGTCACCCCAGTCAATGCCATCCAATCCTTGGAGAAGGCGAATGGCGAGTACCATAGTGCGCCCACAGCCATGTTAATGACTATCCCTACAAGGACGGCGAAGTAGTTGATGTCCCCATACTCGACAGTCATCGGTCGCGTCTCCCTGTTTCAGGCCCGATTGATCCGTCCCGTCCCGGCGCACACCTTCTCACCGCGTTGGTTCTGGCACCACAGGTCCAACTCGACTGAGCCGTCCTGCTGCCTGGAGGTCACCACTCCGTGGGCAACGATTCGGTCGTCGATGTCCACCAGGCGGACGAACTTCAGATCAAGACGCCCCCGAGTGAGCCAGTCCTCGCCGAACAGGTCGACTATGAGCTCGGCCAGATAGGCCTGGAGCATGGCCCCCGAGGCCCCCCTGACCGGGAGACCGCATGCCAGCGCGAACTCCAGGTCCGTGTGGACATTCTTGGCGGGCCAGCCCTCGAACCTGGGCCATCCGCCGGAGAACAGCCAAGTCCGATAGGAGGTCACGTGCTTAGACGGACCGCTGACCGCCAGGCCGGGTTGGATGTGTTCTGAAGTCGTCATTTCACGTTTCTCAGTGGATCCAGGGACCGAAGTCCCTGGTTTATTGTGGACAACCCCGCACTTAAGTCATGGGGGTTCAGTTACCCCGCCCCAATTCCCGGATAGGGCCCGCCGGTGAAGGTGTTGGTGCTGGTGCGGCGAAGGACCGGGGTCCCTCCGGGGCCCGTGAGCAGCGTCTCCATGATCTGATATGGGCGGGCACGCCGTTCATAGCGGTCCGTCACCTTCCAGGATACGCGAAAGGTCTCGCCCACCCGGCCGAGACCGACGAACCTGACATCCTCGTGGGTGTGGATCGCGGAGACTCCATCGGGGAGGCGGAACGAAGGGCTCCTCGTGAGGTTGCTGTAGTTGATCAGCAGGCCGGTATGGACCAGAGGCGCACCGCCATCGGTCGACTCTTGATACCTCGGGTGAAAGTCCTCGATGGCGTGCAGGTAGTTCTCGTTGAACTCCCGAGTCACCAGGAACTCCAGTGGTTCTTGCTCATCCCCCGGCTGTAATAGGTCGGTCGTTTTGGCCATTTCAGGCGTTCCCTTCCCCGGGTAGACACGGGGGTCTACCCCTACGGTGCACGGCTACCTACCGCGCTCGTCGATGACGCGTTTGAACTTGTAGCCGCCGGCGATCTCGCCGAAGCCGTCAGCCGGGAGGTACTCGATCTCTGGCGTGATCTCCATCGCACTCCTGACCACGGCCTTTGCTTCTTGTCCGACGCGTTCCTGGTCCTCAGAAGCGCATGCGACCTTGAGGAGCATGGCATCCTGCGAAAAGGGGTCGGAGCGGTCCTCTGTCGTCAATACGATCTGGTATTCGGTGACTCCCCGGCGAAGCAGGGCAGCAAGCTCATCTTGCAGAGAACCGAGGTTGATCAGAGTCCCCTTAACTTTTGTGAACCCGTCGGCGCGGCGCGGGCTGCCGAGAAACCTGGGCTCGGTGCGTCCGCAGTGAGGGCACGTCTCGTGGGTCAACGTCACGACATCGCCGCCGACGTACCTCAGCAACACTGTCCCACGCCGGTTGAGGTGGCTGACGAGCATCATGCCCGGCTCACCGTCGGGCAGTGGCTCGCCGGTGTCGCGGTCGATGACCTCGAACAAGAACTGCTCCGGGGACGGCTGGTGCATCCCGCCGAGCTCCACACACTCCATCGCCGGACCCTGGGTCTCGGTCAGTCCGTACCCGTTGTTGGTGGTGGGCGCTTCGCTACCCATCGCCATGAGCCTGGAGCGGATGTCCTCGCGCATGAACGGCGGACAGGGCTCGCCCATGACCATCGCCAGACGGACGGAGCTGAGGTCTTTGCCAAGCTCCTGGGCGCGCATCACGAACCTTCGAACATAGGCCGTGATGCCCCAGAGGACCGTCGCCCTCTGGCTTTCGGCGATGTCTATGGCCTCGTCCATCCTCTTGTGGACCGGAATATCTGGATAGGGCCGCCCCGTGAGTCCTGTCAGGAGCTTGGCGCCGGACGCCATTGCGCCCCACGATGCACTCAAGAAGCCCTGGTGCGGGATCGACGAGAGCGGGAAGATGTTCATTACGGTGTCGTCGGGCCCCACTCCAGCGATCGCGGCCGCGCGCGCCATGAGCTGAACACGCGCGAACCGGTCGTGGACCGTGTCGTAGAACGGGGCAGGCTTGCTGGTGGAGCCCGCGGTATAGACTATGTCGGCCAGCGTGGTCTCTTCGGGAGCGAGGCCGGGCACGCCTTCGAGGTCCAGCCTGAACGCCTCCGGGTCGTTGGCATACTCCTTTTTGGGCAACGGGGGAAGCTTGCGCAGGTCCTCGACGGTCCGGAAATCGTCGGGGGTGAGTCCCAGCTTCTTCATCAGCGGCCCATAGTAGGGGTGGCCCGCGGCGCAGAGCCGCATCATCTTCGGCAGGTAGACGTTCTGTCGTTCCCTGAGCCGGGCGATGTTCTCCTCGGCCGAGGGAGGGGTTTTGCGATCGTCGGTTGCCTGGCGAGTGCTCATGGGGGGAGGCCTCATGATATGTGGGGCGGGCCCAGGGCGCAACAGCCGGGCAGGGAGGGCGTGTCCTACCGAGTTGCCCCCTCCACAAAAACCGGGCAGTGACGGAAGTCTAACGCCCTCGGAAGACGGTCGGGCGTTTTTCGTTGAAGGCCGCCAGGCCTTCCGCCGCATCCTCGGTGTCCTGAAGGCGGTCGTAGATATTCGTGGCTACCTCCAGCCGGTCGCGCAGCGGCAGGTCCAGACCTCGGACGGCCGCCTCCTTCATGCCACGCACGGCCAGGGGGGCGTTGGCGAGGATCTTCGACGCCAGCTCCTCAGCCTTCGGCATGACATCGGCCGCCGGTACGACGTAGTTCACGAGTCCGAGCTCCAGCGCCTCTTGGGCACTGATGAATTCGCCGGTGAGGAGAATCTCCAGGGCCTTTCCTATCGGAACGCGCTGGCTCAGGATCACCGGGCCGCTGATGGAGGAGATCCCCCGCTTGACCTGGGGCCAGCCGAACTGCACGTTGTCGGCGACGACCCGGATGTCCGCACCCAGGGCCACGCCGGCCCCTTGCGCCAGGCAGATGCCATTGACGGCCGCTATTATCGGCTTCCAAACCTGGGTCGCCATGAACAGGTAGAGCTCGTCGGTGGAGCCGGGAGTATCGGCCATCTTGCCGCCGGTGCTCATCTCCACCAGGTCGTGTCCGACGGAGAAGGCCCTACCCTCGCCTGTGACGATGCCCAGCCAGACCTCATCATCGTCGCGCACCTTCGTAAAGGCGTCCCACAGACCCCGGAGCATCTCGTGAGTCATCGCATTGAGTTTCTCGGGCCGGTTCATGGTGATGTAGGCGATTCTGTCTCTGACTTCGTATTCAACCTGAGGCATTCTTCAGTCTCCTATAGTGGGGTCGTTCTTCGGGTACCGTTAGCCTATCAGAAACTCGAACCCTTACAGCGCGAGTGCTATCTGAGTTTGACGGCCTTGATCCGGCTATTGTGGTGGTCGCTGATGAGCAGGATGTCGTCCCCGTAGAGGCAGAGGCCGTGGGGCTCGTTGAGCCCGGCCTCGGTGGCAGGGCTGTCGTCGCCGGTATCTCCCGGAATATCGCCACCGGCGACGGTTTCCAGAGCGCCTCCGGGGGTGATCCGTCGCACTCGGTTATTTCGCGAGTCGGAGACGTACACGACGCCCTCGCGGCTGACGGCCAGGCCCCAGGGTTGGTCAAGGCGGGCCTGTGTCGCCAACGTGCCGTCGGCCGAAAACCCCCGCTCTCCCGAGCCTGCTACGGTTGAGATCATACCCTGCCCATCGACCCTGCGCACGACGTGGTAGGCCGAATCCGAGAAGTACAGGTTGCCGTCCCCATCGAACCTGATGGCGGTCGGGGCGCCTATCCTTGCCTCGGTGGCCGGCCCGCCGTCGCCCGTGTAACCCTGGACTCCCGTGCCCGCGACCGTTGTGATGGTCCCGGTCTCATCGTCGATTCGGCGAATCCGCCCGATGGCATCGCCGACGTAGATGTCGCCGTCCGGCCCGTGAGCAACGGCCTGGACATGGAGTAGGCTCGCCCCGGTGGCCGGACCGCCGTCGCCGCCGTCTCCCCGAAGTGCGCACCCTGCCAAGGTCCGGATGGTCCCATCCTCGTCAACTCTGCGAACATACCCGTGCCGAGTGTCGGCGATGACTACCCTGCCGAGCGAGTCCACCGACATGTCGTGGGGACTGCCCAGTAACGCCTCGATCGCAGGGCCGCCGTCTCCACCGTGGGCCCTCGTGCCGTTGCCTGCCACGGTGCGAATGTCACCGGTGACAGGATCAATGGCGCGAATGCGCTGGTTCCAGATGTCGGCGACGTAGATGTGGGCGTCGGGGCCCATCGAGATACCGCCCGGCCCACTCAAAAAGGCCTCGGTCGCTATCTCGCCGTCGTGGACTCCTGTGCCTCCGAGGACGGTGGTCACGATACCGGTGACGCCGTCGTATTTCCGCACGCGGCCTGAACAGTCGCTCCACAGGACCGTGCCGTCCGGATCGGCCCAGATGCCGGACTCGCACGAGTTGCAGGTGGTCTCCGCGCCGGGGAGGCCTTCTTCGCCGAAGCCTGGCACTCCCGTGCCCACCAGCGTGGTCACGATGCCGGTCGCTGCATCCATTTTTCGGACTCGGTAGCCGTTCTTCTCACCGACGTAGATGTTGTCGTGGATGTCCAGGCAGAGGGCGTCCGGCATGTGCGTACTCGCCTCGATGGCCGGGCCGCCGTCTCCGTTGGAGGCTGGCTGGCCGTTGCCGAGTACCGTCGTTACGACGCCGGTCCGCATGTCGATCTTTCGGATGCGGTTGTTGGAGTTGTCGCAGACGTAGAGGTCGCCGCGCGAGTCGAAGGCGACGTGCTCCGGGTGGTGGAAGCCAGCCTCGCGGGCCGGACCGCCGTCGCCGTGGTAGCCTCCGAGACCCAGCCCGACCTCCCAGCCGAACGACGTACCCTCCAGCCGCCCCGTAAAGGGTCTGCTAGTTGATGTCTCCGAAGGGTAGTGATGCGCACTGTGCCCGGCGAAGAGCTCGATGTTGCCCGTTTCGGCGTCGATGCGGCGTATGTTGTTGTCCCACTCGCCCGAGAGGTAGACATTCCCGTCGTGATCGATGGCCACACCGCTGGTTGTATCGAACTCGGCCTCGAGGGCCGGACCACCCTCGCCACCGCGGCCGACTCTTCCCGAGCCGGCAATTCGGGTGATGATGCCCGTCTCGAAATCGATGCGGCGATAGGTGTGGTTCCAGAGATCGGAGAAGTAGATGTTGCCGTGCCTATCCTGGGCAACGTCGTGCGGACCGTACACCCTCGCATCTATGGCGGGCCCGCCGTCGCCCGAATTGCCGGGGACTCCATCGCCGGCGAGTGTATGCAGGATGCCGTCGCCGTCGATTCGCCACAGGCGGTGGGCCTTGTAGTCGGCCACCACAAGGTCGCCATCGGGCCGTCGGACTATGCCCAGCGGCCAGCCCGCGTCGGCTTCGTTCGCCGGGACTGCGTCACGGTAGCTGGCGCCCGCGATGGTGACGATGGCGCCCGGCTTCATGGCCGCAAGCCGTCGGATAAGGTTCACGAAGCGGCCAGCTTAACTGCCTTAACGCGGTTATTGACGTGGTCGCTGATCAGTAGGACGTCGTCGCCGTACAGGCAGATTCCCTGGGGGCCGTTCAGCCCAGCCTGGGTTGCAGGGCCACCGTCGCCGAAATCGCCCGGAGTGTCCCCGCCAGCTATGGTCTGCAATGTCCCGTCGGCGGCGATACGCCGCACGCGGTTATTGCCGGAGTCGCAGATGTATATCTCGCCGCCAGGGCCTAGGGCGAGGCCACGTGGACTATCCAGGGCGGCCTGCATCGCAGGCGTTCCATCTGGCGAGAAGCCCGCCTTGCCGGTACCTGCCACCGTAGTGATCGTGCCGGTCGTGTCGACCCTACGCACGACGTTGGCGGCCGAGTCCGCGAAATACATGCTGCCTTCGTCGTAGAACCGGATCCCTGTGGCCGTGCCGATGCGGGCCTTGGTCGCCGGGCCACCGTCGCCTGTGTACCCCCGCAAGCCAATACCGGCCACAGTGGTGATGATGCCGGAGATAGCATCAATCTTCCTGATTCGGCCGATGCCATCTCCGATGTAGATGTCGTCGTTGGGCCCGTGCGCGACGGAGCGGACGTCCACAAGGCAGGCCGAGACTGCAGGGCCATTGTCGCCCCTGTCCCACTTGTCTTCAGCTCCGGCGAGGCAGCGCACGACCCCGTCGGAGTCGACCCTTCTTACACGACCGCCGCGAGGATCGGCGAAGACGACGCGCCCCTGAGAGTCCACCGAGGCGTCGGTAGGGTTGCCCAGGTACGCATCCGTTGCGGGGCCGTTGTCGCCGCCGTAAGCCCGGACCCCGCTGCCTGCCACGGTACGGATTGTGCCCGTGGCCGAGTCTACGGCGCGGATGCGCTGGTTCCACTGGTCGGCGAAGTAGATGTGTCCATCCGGTCCAACGTTGATGCCCGCGGGGCCGCACAGAAATCCCTGGTCCGCGGGCTCGCCGTCGTGGACGCTGGTGCCACCGAGAGCCGTTGTGACGATACCTGTCTCGCCGTCATACCTGCGCAGACGCCCGGAGCAGTCGCCCCAGAATACGGTGCCATCCGGGTCCGCCCATATGCCCGATTCGCACGAGTTGCACCTGGTCTCGGAGCCGTGGAGTCCCTCCTCGCCATAGCCGGGCGAGCCCGTGCCGACGAGGGTGGTCACTATACCGGTCTTCCCGTCCACTTTGCGGACTCGGTGACCGTACTTCTCGCCCACGTACATATTGTCGTTGGCGTCGAAGCAGATCGAGTCCGGCATCAGCACGCTGGCTTCGTTCGCAGGCCCACCGTCACCGTTGGACGCACGCTGGCCGTTGCCCAGAACCGTGGTGATGGTCCCGGTCTGCATGTCGATCTTGCGGATGCGGTCGTTGGAGTTGTCACAAACATACAGGTCGCCCCTGGAGTCGAAGGCCAAGTGCTCAGGGTGGTAGAAACCGGCGTCTTTCGCGGGGCCGCCGTCGCCGTGGTAGCCGCCCAGGCTCAGGCCCGATCCAGCGTACGGCCTACTGTTTCCCACCTCCGAAGGGTAGTGTCGGGCATCGTATCCGGCGAACAGCTCGATTACGCCTGTCTTGGAATCTATTCGCCGGATGTTGTTCGACCACTCGGAGGAGATGTAAACGTCGCCATTATCGGCGACAGCGATGCCGCAGTGGGTATCCATCTCGGCATCGACGGCCGGTCCGCCGTCGCCACCACGCCCGGTCTTACCCGAGCCGGCAAAGTGCGTGATGATGCCAGTCTCGTAGTCGATGCGACGGTAATTGTTGCAGTTTTGGTCATTGACGTAGAGGTTGCCCTCTTTGTCCTGGGTAAGGTCGTGGGGACCCTCCAGGCGTGCGTCGATGGCCGGGCCGCCGTCGCCTGAATAGCCGGGGATGCCGTCCCCGGCGAACGTGTGCAAAGTCCCGTCTCTGTCGATCCGCCAGAGACGATGGCCTATGTAGTCGCACACGATTAGGTCGCCGTCCGGTCGTCGGACGACGCCGAGGGGCCAGCCGGCGTCGGCCTCCTTGGCTGGAATGCCGTCGCGATACCCGACCCCAGCGATGCTGGCTATATGCCCTTCAGGAAGGTCTTTCAAAACCTCGGCGATGCTCATGTCTGGCCTCTGCTCGATCTAAAGGTGGGAATCCGTCTCCCACAGCGGCGTCTTCCCGTCCAGCTCATGCTGGCGGATGTGCACCTGGGGCATGCGGCTGCCCCTGTGGGTATAGACAACCATGCTGTGAATCCAGTAGCACGGCTCGCCGGCGGGCTCAGGGTTGAACTGCCGGTGGTAGACGTACATAGGCTGATAGGCGGCTCCGCGCTCCGGCACCATCATCTCGCTGGTACTGGTGTTGTCGGGGTCGGCGATGACGACCGCGCCGGGGCCCTGGACTACGTAGAAGCCCTCGACCCGGTTGTCGTGCTGATGGATGTCGTTCCCCTTGCCGGGCTGAAATATGGCCGGGTAGTTGTGAGGGTAGGCCGGAAAGTCGACGTGGCACTCGGTTACCACCGCGACGAGTGGAGAGGCGCCGGTATTGCGGATGCGGTGCCTTACGAACTGGCCGGTGATGATCTCCATGCCGGGCTGAAGGGGCGCCGAGATCGGCCGGTCATCTGGAACGTTGGTAGGCCAGGCCTCGTAGGTCCCCTGGCCCTCGAGAATGTGGACGGCCTCGCTATCGTGCTTTTCCACTACCAGGGACTCTCGGCCCGGCTCGTAGATACGCTCGGCCAGCGTGAACGTATCGTCCCCAACGGTCTCGTCACACAGGAGTTTTACATATTTGCCGTAAGGGTGCTCCTCGACGATACCCTCGTCTCTGGCCACCACGATGGGGCCGGAGTACGTGGGTTCTTTTTTTGGCAGAGGGGT
>JAQBTI010000037.1 GCA_027624995.1 Chloroflexota bacterium | reverse complement strand
ACCACCTTGCTCCCTAAGCGGTCTACCAAAGGTCCCCAGACACGCAGGAAAAGGACGTTTACCACCTGACTCAGAACCGCGAGAGCGACGACCGCCGACAGAGGTATCCCGATGACCTTTAGCATGTAGACGGCGAAAAACGGGATCGCCAGGTGTGTCGCGAAGTTCCAGAGGAAGAGGAAGTTCACAAGATGCCGAAAGTTGCGGTCCGAGTAGGGTGCGGAAAGACTCTTGATGATCGGAGCTCTCGGCCCTGGAGACGCTGCCATCCTAGGCTCCGGTATACGAGACATAAAACCCACAGCGGTCCAGCCGAAAAGCAGTGCTCCAATCAGAATCGCGTAGGAATATCCGAAGATGATGTTGTCTTCCGAGGCCGTGTCCTTCCACCAGTCGATATAGAAGGCCGCGGCCAGGGCGACGATGGCAGCCGCCAATGTTGACACTCTGAGCCGTTGCGCGAAGAAGGCGCCCATCGCGTTCTGCGGGACCAGGTCCCGCAACCAGCCATTCCAGGCCGCATTGAGAAAGGCGGCCGCCGTGCCGCGGACCGTGATCAGCACAAGAAGGGCGGATACCGCCAGAGCGTTCGGAACATCGATGACGAAGGGGATCAGCGCGATTGGGACCCACACTCCGTACTGGATGAAGTACGCGGTCACGCCGATGGCCTTTCTCATCCTCAGGCGTTCGACGAGGGCTACGGCCAGTATCTGGACCGGCTGTGCGAGGAAGGGAAGGGCTGTCATCAAGCCGATCTGGGTGTTGTTGGCTCCCAAAATGAGGGCAAAGGCGACAAGGAATCCGCCCGAGGCCAAGCCATCGGCCCCGGCTCCCGCGATCACCTGCCATTTGAGCATCCTGAGAGCTGTCCGCCTGTCCGACTCGCTCAGGTCGGCTTTTGGTGCGAACAGAGACGCGAATATCATGGGTCTGTCACACGTCCGTGCCCGACTCTGGCAGGTATCGCCCGATGCCGTTGCTGAAGGGAAATCAACGCTTGTGCCGGGGCCCGTGGGTACCTAGTGGCCGGACTCATTGTGCAGCGCCTGGACAGTAGCCCCCAACTCGCGGGCTGCTTTTGCAAGGATTAGCCGGTCTACGTAGTCCGCGCCCAAACGCTTTGCAACAGCATCTCCCACCAATCTGCCTCCACTGGCGAACAGTCCACCGACTGCTACGACGGACATGACACTCCTCCTAATAGCGCGGCCCTGCGACCTATTCCCTCCGGACTGTAGGCGCTTCGGGGCACCGTCCTCATATTATGAGGCTCGGCGGCGTTCTGTGGTATAGCCAGAAGGTACAATCCTCCCGGCCTGATGGGGCCATGTTAGAGCTGTACGTAGCTGTACGTAAGGATGTCCCCCCGGATCTTTCCACCTTATTGGATATGAGTAATCAGTATCGTCGCCAGGCCAAGAAAGAGAAAAATCCCGCTCACATCGGTCAGAGTCGTCACGAAGACCGCTGACGAGACCGCTGGGTCCATGCCCTGGCGGCGTAGCATCAGCGGCACCCCTGCTCCGGCGAGGCCCGCCACCACCATGTTCACCAGCATGGCCGCCCCAAGAGCACCGCTGAGCGCGATGTTCCCCCTCCAGATGAACGCCACGGCCGCGACCGCGACCGCCAGTATGAGCCCGTGGAAGAGGCCCAGGTACAGCTCTCTTCCAACAAGGCGCAGGTCTCGACGGCCACCCAACTCGCCGAGGGCGATAGCTCGCACGGCGAGGGTGAGCGTCTGGACGCCCCCCATTCCCGCCATTGACGGGACGATCGGGAGAAAGACGGCAAGGGCGACAGCTCGCGATATCGTCGATTCGAAGAGAGCGATGACCGACGCTGCAAGAAAGATCGTGCCCAGGTTGACGAAGAGCCACGGGAGCCGGCTACGGACTGAGTCCTTCAGAGGCCCCAACGCCGACGCGCCTTCGACGCCGGCGATTCTGTACATGTCTTCAGCGGCCTCTTGCTGAGCAACGTCGACGATGTCGTCCGCGAGGATAACACCCAAGAACACCCCCGTTTCGTCCACGACCGGAATCTTGTCGAGATCGTAGTGCTGCATCAGGCGGGCGCACTCTTCCTGATCGGTGTCGGCAGTTACGGAGAACAAGTCAAACTCCACGAGGTCACCGACTATGTCCCTGGCACGCGCAAGGGCCAGGCGGATCACGCTCACCTGGCCCACGAGCTTCCCGTCATTGCCAACAACGATTACCGAGCTCACCCGCTGGGCGTCGGGTTCCAGAAAGCGAAGGGTGTCGATGGCAGAATGAGCATTCTGAGTATCCACGACGGTGGGGAAGTCAGGGGTCATAAGACCCCCGGCCACGTCGTCCGCGTACTCAAGGAGCGACTCGACGTCGCTGGAGTCTTCCATGGAGTCGAGGGTCTCCGCGAACTGTTCGGCGGGCATCGCCCTCAGGATGTCCGCCGCAGTGTCCGGACTGGCCTCATCGAGAATGTCGGCCAGGAGCCCGGGCTCCAGCCTTTCCGTGACCTGAACGGCCTCATCCCGACTCATGTGTTCGAGAATATCGGCAGAGTCCTCGGGGGTGGTCTCGGTGATAATCGCGTCCTGCTCACTTTCAGACAGCTCCAGGAGTGGCGCTGTGGAGGAACCTGGCAAGCCTCGCAGACGAGACCACTACGCATCTCATACTCCGACGACGAAAAGCCTCTCAAATGTGGGTCCAGGAGACACTGCGAAATCTGATCCGAGACTCGCTCATGATCTTCATCATGCTCCTGATAGGCCTCTGGTCTCTCCCGTTTGTCTCGGAGCTGCTCTCGCTCGGCGGCCTCGCGGTCCCGGTCCCGATTCTTATCCTTCTCGCCCTGGCTTACGTGGCCATACGCACGCTGACGAGAATACACGGCCAGTTGGAGGACACCTTCAGCCGTACATTCCTGGGCGAGACCGCCTCCGCAGTCGAAAGTCAGTCCGAGCCGTCCACGGCTCGTGAGTCTTCACCTGAAAGTGCTCCGGATGAAGAACCCGAGCCGGTGCTAGGCAGCCCCATCCCCGGCGTTACCGGCCCGCGGACTGGTGAGCCCGCTCCGGGCGAAACGCCGACGCGGCGCATATCGAGAGGCGAGGCCGAGATCATCGCCATCTCTACCGTTAGCTCCGATCGCAAGCTGTACCGGAAACGGATGGGCCAGAAGGCGATCGTTTGGGAAATCAAAGAGGTCAACGACTCCCAGGGCTACTACAAGATCACTCTCACATTTCGGTCGGCGGACGATCCGCAGTCCGAAGTCGGCGAGGAGGAGCTCTACGTAGACGGCACGGGAGAGGTTAGGGTGAGGCAGGTCACAAGCTGGCCCGCCGGGACCGGGCGCCGCGTCCCCCTCCTGGCCCTATACGTAGCGGTCCTCATAATCGTATCAGCGGGTGCCGGATCGGCGGCGTTTGCCTATGTCCAGCGAGACGGCGGCACGGAAGGGGGCCCGCCCCTCGTGGCCGGGGACGAGGGGCCGCCTTCCGCAGGTCCGGACGGCATACTGGGCCTCCCCGTTCCCGGTCCGATAGCCACGTCGACAGTGTCGGTGCCTTCGCCAAGCCCTGCGCCATCTTCGACCCCTACACCGACCACCTCTTCCACGGCTTCTCAGACCGCCGAGCCTGCGCCGGCCGCAACACCTACCCAGGCGCCCACGGCTACTCCGACCGCGACTGTTACGCCGACGCCGACACGGACACCGACTGTCGTCCCGACCGTGGTGCCGGCGACACCTACATCGACGCCTGTGCCAATCGCGACGCCTTCAGCAACCGCGACACCCACGCTAACAGCCACAGCAACCGCGACACCAACACCAACTCTCACGCCGGTCCCCAATCGAGCGCCGGTTGCAGCCGAGGATAGCTACGAGGTCGTCGAAGATGTTGTGTTGGAAATCGACGCCTCCACCGGCGTGCTGGCCAATGACGGCGACCAAGACGGCGACTCACTGACAGCATCGCTTTCTTCGGCTACCGAAAGCGGAACCCTGTTCCTTAATGCAGACGGTTCCTTCAGCTACGAGCCTGACCGTGACTTTAACGGCCAAGACGCGTTCACCTACCTGGTCTCCGATGGCTCCGACACCTCCAACCTGGTGACGGTAACCCTCATCGTCCAGCCAAGGAACGACGGTCCGATCGCAACTGCCGACACCTACGAGGTCGCCGGGAACGAGACCTTGATCGTGGACGCATCGGCTGGAGTCCTGGCAAACGACGCCGACGTGGACGGCGACGGCCTCCTCGCCTCCCTGTCCGTCGCCGCCACGAGCGGAGTGGTCACCATCGGCCCGGACGGGTCATTCACCTATACGCCCAATCTTGGATTCACTGGCGTAGACTCGTTTACGTACATGGCGAGCGACGGTGACGCGGAGTCCGGGGCGGTCGCCGTGACGATTACGGTCACGCCGGCTAGGGTGGCCCCCATCGCGCTGGATGATTCGTACGCCGTCGACGAAGACTCCACTCTTTCGGTTGCGGCAGGCACCGGGGTCCTCTCCAACGACGCCGACGAGAATGGGGATGAACTCACGGCTGTTGTCGTCTTGGCTCCCGCGAGCGGTGAGTTAGTACTTGAGCGGGACGGCTCTTTCAGCTACAAGCCCGCAGACGACTTCAGCGGATCAGATAGCTTCACATACAACGCGAGCGATGGAAGACTGGACTCAAACGTAGCCACGGTGACCATCACAGTACGGCCAGTGGCGGACACCCCCGTCGCCGTCGATGACACTTACGAGGTCGAACAAAACGGGTCGTTGACCGTGCCGTTTGGGACCGGAGTCCTTTCGAATGACACTGACGCAGAAGGCGACACGCTCAAGGCCACGATCGTCTCGCCGCCCGCCAACGGAAGTCTCGGCCTGGTATTCGACGGCTCGTTCACCTACAGCCCCAACACGGGGTTTGTCGGGACGGACACGTTCACATACAAAGCTCAGGACGGCGCGTTGGACTCTGAGCCCGCATCTGTCACGATCAACGTAACGGCGCCGGGCGGATAGGCAACAGACCAGCGCAATGCCATTCGCCCGACTGTTCTTGGGCCGCGAGGTCACACTCGACGAGCTGCTTTCTCAGACCCGCGGGACAGCCCGCGCCGTCAGTTCGGTACCCGGATCACGATTGCTTAGCAGATTCCCCTATAGCTACATCAGGCACGTCCCTGGCCTGGACGTGGCCCTGGGCGTCACCGCCTACGAAATAGCCGATACCGTCAAGACGGCTGTGTCCTTTGCCACCAAAGGGGATCGCGCAGCCACCGACGTCGCGCGGAGACTCAGCAGCGCTGTATCCGGCATCGTGAGTGGCTTGACGGATCTCGAAAGGCACGGAATCGAGGTCGCCCAGCATTCCGCAAGAGGCGCGATGCACGCGGCACATGAGGCGGGCCTCGGGGCCGAGCAGGTTGCCAGAGGAGCGATGCTAGGGGTGGCGGAGGAGAACTCTTCCTAGGTCCGGCCCCCCGCCGGCCGTCACACCGTGCCCGCTCACAGAACCTACTCCAGTATTCCGGCCAGGACTGCCATCCTCAGGAAGAGAGCGTTCTCGGCCTGTCGGTAAAACGCAAGCCGCTTGTCCTGCACCTCGAACGCGAAGTCGCCACTTCGCTGCATCGGATCCAGCACTACGCAGTGACGGCGCATCCTCGACATGAACTCCTCGTCTAAGGTCAGGTTGAAGGAGTCCCGCGACTTCAGTAACTGGACATGAGCCAGGGTCCGGGGACCGTTGAGATAGATGGCATCGACTTCCATGACGGCCTCGATCTCGTCTGACGTGTCGAGCTTCATTCCATGCGCTTCACAGTACGAGGCTACCTCCGGGTCGACCTGTCCACTGAAGGGCACGAGGGTTACCTTGACGCCCTCGAAGAGGGCCAGTCCTCTCAGCAGTGCACTCACGTTTCGGTGTTCGAGCCGGCCGACAACCGCCAACTCGAGTCCGTCGATCCGGCCCAGCTCGCGCCGGAGCGTATATATATCCGCCAGCGCCTGGGTCGGATGATCGTCGATACTTCCGCCATTGATGATTGGGAGTGCGTCGGCGGCTGCGGCGTTCTCTACGACACCGATATCACTGCTCCTGAGGACAACGACATCCATGTGCAGGCTGGCCAACATTTCGATGATATTGTCGACGTAGCTGGCCGTGTGCACTGGGAAGAACTGAGACGCATCCTCGGTGTGGTGCGCCTCACCGCCCAGAAGCGTCATGGCCCGCTCGAAAGAGGTCCTGGTCAGGAAGCTCGGCTCGTAGAACAGGCAGTAGAGGGACCGCCCCGCCAGGACGCTCGTGCCCAGCGGGACGTCTCTAAGCTTGTCGGTGCGCGGGAACAGAGTGGACTCGATCCACGACCGATCGATTTGAGATGTCTGTGTTAGGTGACGGAACTTGGGCAACTGCGGCTCCAGAGATAAGTGTCCGCGCCCACGCCACGCCGGCCTGGGAACGAGCCGACATCGAGTTTACATGAACGGCCTTACGTACGCCATGCCGCCACGGCCCTTCTGCTGAGGGGCGACCCGTTGGGTCGACCTCAGGGCCGCTCGAAGGCGACGAACGGCGCACCATTCTGGGGCACCAGAGTGACCCGATCACCCGCGACCAACAACGGATACGAGTGCTGACTACATCGTAGAGCCGCTCCGGAAGGTAGAGCCACGACCAGCGTCGTCTCGTCCCCTCGAAACTCTCGTGACCGCACGACGCAGTTGCCGTCCGGATTGGGCAACACCTGGAAGTCGTCGGGGTGGACCATCAGGTCCACGACGTGCCCATCGGGAACGCCGTTGGACCCGGTGCACGCCAGGATCCCGATTTCAGATACAGCCTGGGCGCCGTTGACGGAGGCTGCAAGAAAATCGCAGGAGCCGGCCAGTTGGGCCACGAAACGCGTGGCCGGGGCCGAGTATATGACATCGGGCCGGTCCACCTGGTCCAACCTGCCCTCGTTCATCACGGCCATGCGGTCGGCCATAGCGAAGGCCTCGTCCCGGTCATGGGTGACGAACAACGTCGCGATCCCGTTCTCTCGAAGAATTGCCTGGACCTCCGCGCGCATCTCTCGCCTCATCTCGGCGTCCAGGTTGCTGAACGGCTCGTCCAGCAAGACCGCGGCCGGCCGGGGAGCAAGCGTTCTGGCCAGTGCCACTCGCTGCTGCTGCCCTCCGGAAAGCTCGAAGGGATAGCGGCCCTCTAGGCCCGATAGTCGGACCAGCTCCAGCACGTCTGCGAGACGGCGGTCCCGCTCCCCGGCGCTCAGGTCCCGGAGGCCGAAGGCGGCGTTTTCCGCCACCGTCAGGTGCGGGAAAAGAGCGTAGTCCTGGAAGACCATGCCGATCCTCCGCCGCTCTGGCGGCACCTCAACGCCCGCGCCCGAGACCAAACGACTCGCCACCTCAATCTCGCCCGCATCCGGGACCTCGAAGCCGGCGATCATGCGGAGCAGGGTTGTCTTGCCGCACCCACTGGGGCCCAGAATCGACAGCACCTCTCCATGCTCCAGTGCAAGGCTGATGTCGTCTACAGCCGATACGCCCGCGAACGCCTTGGTCACTCCCACGCACCGCAAGATAGGCTCGTTCACGGGCTGAGCCTCCCGGTCGTCGCCGGACCGCTCCGTCCTTCTCTAAGTACCAGGAATGCCATCGGCACCGAAGACATGAGCACGAGCACCAAAGCGGACACGGCAGCCTGTCCGAAGAACGCCTCCGACGATGCCGACCATACCGACGTTGCCAGCGTTCCGAAGTCCCGAGGCCCCAAAATCAGAGTAGCGGGCAACTCCTTCATGGTCACCAGGAAGACCAGGGCGACGGCCATTTGCAGGCCGGAGCGCATCAGCGGAAGGTTAATGACCATTAGCACGCCGCTTGGACTCCGGCCTAGTCCCCGTGCGGCCTCCTCGAGTGACGGGCTTACCTGGAGTAACGCCGATCGGGCCGCCACCAGCGCGGCGGGGAAAAACAATACTACATAGGCGAATACCAGAAGCCATACCGTCTGATATATCGGTCCAGCATACCTCACTCCGAAGAACACCAGTGCCAACGCGACTACTACCCCCGGCAGTGCGTATCCGACGAAACTCGCGCGCTCGATCGTCTTGCTCAACAACCCTGGATAGCGCACGACGAGAGCCGCCACAGGTACGGACGCCACGGCGGCGGCGATCGCGGCCAGGCCGGAGACATAGACCGAGTTCCATACCGAACTCCAGGACAACAGCAGTGGCTCTCCCGAGCCGACCGCTCGGATCACCCAGTAACCCAGTACGGACATCGGAAGCACGAGGGCAAGCAGGACGACACCCCCACAGAATCCGAGTGCCGGCCATTTCCACCGGCCCAGGGCGAATTCTCTAGAGCGACGCCGCGTGCCCGCGCCGGTCCGGTAATACCTCAGGCGGCCCCGCGACCAGCTCTCCACCAGCAGGAGAACGATGGCCAGCGACACCAGTACCAGGGAAAGCACTGATGCGATCGTCCTGTCGAAGCCGTTGAATTGCTGGTAGATTGCCCACGTGAATGTCTCGTAGTCGAAGAGAGAGACTGCGCCGAAGTCGCTCAGCGTATAGAGGGCGACAAGCAGGCCGCCCGATGCTATCGCGGGCCTGAGTTGTGGAAGGGCGACCCGCCGGAATGCCTGCCACGGGCTGTGCCCGAGGCCGCGCGCGGCCTCCTCGAGGCTGGGATCGAGGTTGCTCAGCACGGCCCGGACTGTCAACAGTACATAAGGGTAGCTCAGAAGAGCCAGCGTAAGGGTGGCCCCGGGAAAGCCGTAGATATCGGGGAGCCTATCGACGCCAAATGGGGCCGACAGCATCTGTTGCAACAGCCCTTTCGGCCCGAGCGCCGAGACCATTAAGAAGGCTCCCACGTAGCTGGGAATCACGAGCGGCAGGGCCGTCAGCACCATCCAGACGCGTCTGAAGGGGAGGTCGGTCCTAACCGTCAGCCACGCCACCGGAACGGCGATTGCGACGCTGATGCCGGTTACGGCGGCCACCAGCAGCACCGAGCGTCCAAGGATCTGCATGGTCCGCCACCGGAGCAAGAGGTCCCACGCCTCTTCGCTTGCCCCGGTACCGCGTACCACCAGGTAGACCAGTGGAAGCAACATGGCCGCCCCCACGGCCAGGGCCGGAAGCCAGAGGATGACAGGCGGCCCCGCGCGCCCGCGACGCCACCGGAACGGGGACCGTGCGAGCCCCTGACCTACCGTCACCAGCTATACGCTCCTCAAGGGATGATGCCGACGTCCCGCAAGAGCGCCTGCGTGCCCTTGAGGTCGTCGAGGTCCGCGGGGTCGACCGCCGGACTGTTGATCTTCTCAAGAGGCGCCAGCAGCCGGCTGATGTTGACGCCATCTATCAGTGGATACTCAAAGGTCTGTGACGCGAAGTACTGTTGGGCCACAGTGGACAGCAAGAAGCGCACGAACTTTTCCGCGTTTTCCCGGTTCTCGGAGGTCTCCAGTACGCCGGCTCCGGCCACCATCACCAGACTGCCGGGACCGCCGTCCTTCGTGTAGTAGTTGCGCGCGGAGAAGTCCTCGCCCTCCTCTTGGATGAAGCGATGCAGGTAGTAGTGATTGACGAATCCGGCATTCACCTCCGCCGCCTCGACCGCCGTCACGATAGAGGTGTTATTCGGATAGACCCTCGGCTCGTTGGCTTCTATCCCCTCGAGCCACAGGCGGGTCCGTTCCTCGCCCCACATCACCCGCATGGCTGTAACCATCGTCTGGAACGAGCCGTTGGACGGAGCCCACCCTATGCGCCCCTTCCACGCCGAGTCGGTGAAGCCCTCGATGGTATCGGGAAGGTCGGCCTCGGTCAGTCTGTCGGTGTTGTACACGATAGTGCGCGCGCGGCCCGAAATCCCAACCCACCTGCCCTCGGGTGACCGCGCCCAATTCGGCACTCGATCGACGATATCCTCTGGAAGGGGTGAAAGCATGCCGGCCACCGCGCCGAGCCCGCCAGGGTCCTGAGCGAAGAAGACGTCGGCGGGAGAGTCTTTGCCCTCCTCCTGTAGCGTCGCTGCGATCTCGCTTGTGCTTCCGTACTTCACCGAGACATGTATACCGGATGCGTCCTCGAACTGCTGGATAACCGCGCCCACCAGAGACTCGCTTCTACCGGAGTAGACAACCAGAGAGTTCTTGTTGTCTACTCCGGAACAGGCGGTCGAAGTGAGGAGCGCGACCGTCAGAAAACCACACCACCCAAGCATTTTATAAATCTTCGACCGCTCCTCTGCGTTCATGGCTTCCCAGGTACGAACACGATCTGCCTACTTACCGTGTACTTAGCGCAGAAGTAAGTATGTACTAAGTGAAAATAAACGTCAATGCTTAGCGGGCCAGTATCGATATCCTTATTCCTTGCCCCTTCCCGGAAAGACTCGGGATAACACGATTGAGTGATGGCCATCACCCAGGAAACCCGCCCGCTCCCCCGGCCGTGTTGCGCGCCCCCAGGCCCGCTAATACAATACGCACGACTTTTCGCCCATAGGGAGGCATCCACGTGCTGGAGCAGTTCAAGGTTAAGGAAGAGGACGCCATCAGGGTCCCCGAGGCGGGTCTAAGAGAGACCGTGACCGCCTTCTTCGTGCGAATGGGTGTGCCAGCCGAAGACGCCGCCCTGGCAGCCGACGTTCTCGTCCTCGCAGACCTACGCGGCGTCGAGACCCACGGCGTCTCCAACACCCCCCGCGACTACCTCACCGGCTACTCCGAGGGCGAGATTAACCCGAGACCCGACTGGCGCATCGTGCGAGAGAGCCCGGCCACGGCCACTATCGACTGTGACGCTGGTATCGGACTGGTCATAGCCCCCAAAGCCATGGAGATCGCCATCGCCAAGGCCGAGAAGGTCGGTCTCGGCATGGTCACGATGCGCAACGGCCGCCACCTGGGCATGGCCGCCTATCACGCGATGATGGCGCTCGAACACGACATGATCGGCATGTGCATGACCTCGACCCCTGCGTCCATGGTGCCGACCTTCGGCGCCGAGCCTAGGCTCGGGACGAACCCGATAGCCGTTGCAGCACCGGCGGGCAAAGAGCCGCCGTTCATCTTCGACGCGGCCTCCACCGCGGTAGCGGGCAACAAGCTGCTACTTGCCCGCCGGCTGGGCACCAACATCCTTCCCGGATGGCTGGCCGACGAGAACGGCACTCCCATCATGGAAGAGTTCCCCGCGCCGGAACCCTCATTCCGAGGCGCACAAACGACCTTCATGCTGCCCGTGGGTGGCACGCGCGAACTCGGGTCCCACAAGGGCTACGGCTGGGCCTCCATCGTTGAGGTCCTAGGCGGCATCCTGACTGGGGGCGGCTACGGCATGAACCCGGGCCGGCCCAACTTCGGCCACAGTGTCGCCGCCTACAAGATCGATGCCTTCATGGATGTCGCCGATTTCAAACGGACCATGGACGAGTGGCTCGAGACCCTTCGCACCACCAAGCCGGCCCCGGGCCATGACCGGGTCTTCTATCCCGGCCTTCCCGAAGCCGAGGACGAGGCCGACCGCCGGGCCAACGGCATCCCGCTGCACCCCGAGGTAGTCGAATGGTTCCGCGACGTATGCGCCGAGCTTGAGATCCCCTTCAAGCTCACCGACAGCTAGCAGACAGCCTGCCTGGGAATTAGAGCCGTCAAACTGTCGTTCCGAGGAGAGGAGCGCCAAAGGACCTGGGGCGGGGTCCGCGCCGAATGTGCCGCGCTGGGTTGCTAATGGGCATCCATGCCAATACAGCCTGAGGTGGTTGGCGAAATATCGCTTATGCTTGATCCTAGCTCGTTAATGAATTGGAGGTCGCTCTTGAAAGTTGCGACGTTGTCTCTACGAAAATGGCTCCCTTGGGTCTTCGCGACTACCCCCGCTGTCATCGCGTTGTTCCTGCCAGGCAACGACTTTCGGGCCAGCGGTGCTATGACCCTGTTCGCGGTCGTTCCCGCCTCTATCTTCGTCCTGCTGCTCATCAAGCGACCATGGCGGGCGAGAACAGTGGTACCGCGTTCGCTAGGGACGGTTGGTTTATTGGTGCTGGCGGTGATGTCCATCGGTGCGGCCGTTGCAGGCACACCTTCGTTCCTGAAAGAGCAGTTTGGTCTCTTTATCAGCCCGGACGACTACGGCCCACGAGTCGTTATCGCAACGCCCGGCGGATATGTGGTCGTTGGAGACGACGCCGCGGAGAATGCGGTGGTCTGGCTCTCCGAAGACTGGAATCAGTGGACACGAGTCCCACATTTGGACGTTCTGGCTAATCTGGAGATTGCCGACGCCGCATTTACAGAGTTCGGAATCGTCATGGTCGGACAGGATGAGGTTACCAAAGCTGCCGTCGCCTTGGTGTCACCCGATGGCACCAGCTGGCAGCGAGCGGCATCTCTTGACGTCGACCCCCAGGGCAGCGAGAACTTCGGGAAGCCGACAGCGTTAGCCGCACAGGGACGACGACTTGTGCTCATCGGCGAAGTCATAGGTAACGATTCTGTGTTCTGGTATTCCAGCGACCCCAGCGAATGGTCTGTCGCAGACCCGAAGCCTGTGCACGATTATGGGAAGGTACCGGTTGAAGTCATTGGAATTGACGAGGGATTCGTTGCAGCAAATAACAGCCATGACAGCGCCTGTAGACCGTCAGCGATAATGGGACGCATTTGAGGGTAGGAGAACCCGAGAGATT
>JAQBTI010000036.1 GCA_027624995.1 Chloroflexota bacterium | reverse complement strand
CACCACCTCACAATCTCTCGGGTTCTCCTACCCTCAAATGCGTCCCATTATCGCTGACGGTCTACAGTCATTGCGTATGTCGGCACATTGTGGACGCAGGAACAACGCGACACACAGCGTGACACCTCGGTGCGGTACGAAGAGGGGTATCGGAAATCCGGTGGGAAATAGCGAAGCCACGCAGCAGCGGGCGAGCACCGTTCCAGAGTCTCCGAAGCCACCCAGCGGCGCCTACGCGCGCGCTTAGTCCCGGATGATGACGCCGCCGTCGACGTGGACGCACTGGCCGGTGACGTTGCGGGCGTCCTCCGACGCCAGGAACGCGGCCATGTTGCCGATGTCCTCGGGGGTCTGAGGCCTCCCCAGCGGGATGATCGGGTCGTATCTGTCGAGGAATATCTGCTCCAGGCCCTTGTCCACGAGTGAAGGGTCCGACTGTTGTGTTACCCGCGCCCCTGCCTCCTGGAACCTGGTCCAAACGGCGCCTGGACAGATGGCGTTGACGTTGATGTTGAAGGAGGCTAGCTCGCCCGCCAGTCCCTTTGTGTGACGGAGCACGGCAGCCTTGCTCGCGGCGTACGCGCCGCCCATGCGTCTGGGCGCGTGACCCCCCATCGACGCGATGCTGATGATCTTGCCGAACCGCCGCTCCTTCATGTGAGGCATTGCGGCGTTGCAGCAGTGGACGACGCCCTTGACGTTGACGGCGAAGGTCGCGTCCCAGTCCTCCTCACGGTCGCCGCCGGCCGACTTACCCGGAGCAGAAGCTACCCCTGCGTTGTTGACCAGGATGTCGAGCTCGCCCCACTCGGAGATTACACGCTGCACCGCGTTCTCGACGGAGGCCGTGTCCGTAACGTCGAGCCGAATGGCCAACGTTGCGCCATCGATCTCGCCCGCGACCTTGTTGGCCCACTCTTCGTTTAGGTCGGCCACTGCCACGGAAGCCCCCTGCTGGGCCATCACGGTTGCAATCCCCGTTCCAATGCCGGAGCCCGCGCCGGTCACGAGTGCCTTCTTCCCCGTCAGGTCTCCAAGCATTTTTCAATAACTCCTTTAAGAGGTCTCTATACGTCGAAGGACATCAGCTCGTCAGAGAAGATGACCTCGCCGTCGTAGATCGCCTTGATGTCCCCGATTCCCTTCTCCATCGGCCCGTGGGCCGATAGGTTCGACCCGACGTGCACGAGTACGAGCTTGCCCACGCCGGCCTCCTGGGCCATCTTCGCGGCGCCCGTGGTCCCGCATTGCCGGTTCCCCTCACCGTTCTGGTCCATCGTCTCCTGGTTATCCCAGCACATGCACAGCAACGCGTCGGCGTCCCGGGCCAGCTCGATGACGCTTTCGCACGGCTGCGTATCGCCGGTGAACACGATGCTTCCATCCGGTGTGTTTATCCTGTACGCGAGAGAGTCCAAGTAGGGCTGTACGTGCTCTGCCGGGGCGGCAGTGACGTCCCAGTCGCGCCCCGAGAATACCTTGCCAGGCCCCACGTCCTTGGCGGCGACCTCCGGTGGCTTCCGGGGCAGCGTGCCGCCGCGGTTCACGAAGACCTGGTGGCTGGTCGGGTGGTTGACACGGGCCTTCCAGTCGTGGGCGAAGACGCCGTTCTCGCCGATAATACCCTCGGTGATCTGCTCCGTCAGTGTCGGTCCAAAGACCTGGAGCATGTTCTCTTTGCCGATGCTCTGGTCCCAGCGGCACAGTAGGAAGCACGGGTAGTCGACGTCGTGGTCGAAGTGGTGGTGCGTGAAGAACATGTAGTCGACGTCAGTGGGCCAGAGGCCGGCCTTGACCAGCTTGTGCGTCGCCGCCGGTCCGCAGTCGACCATGAGCGTGTCGTCGCCGGTCTCGATCGCATACGCCGATCCGAAACGCGTCGGCGTGGGAGTGGGCGTCCCGGCGCCTAAAATGTGCACGCGCGTCATTGATTTACACTCCAAAATGCGAATGCGCGAAGTGTAGCAGGTGGAAGTCCCGAACGACCACATAGGCCTGAATCCGGCGCCTGTACGTGGCCCTTCGAACCGTCATTCCCGCGAAGCCTGCGCCCGTGCAGACGGGTGGCGCGAATCCACCAGCGCCAGGCCAGACGATCTCCCAGACTTGTCTGGCAACATCGTGGTGAACCAGGGGTTTCAAACTGCCTCTTGACAATAGGCATATATCTTCCTATAATGCACGACATGAGAAGGAAGCCAGGGACTCTACTCCCCATTGAAGTGTCCGTTTTGGAGGTCGGCCTCGACCTCCAAGGGCGCGGCGTCGAGGAGTTCCATGGTTTCTTGATCGCCAAAGAGATGAAGGAGAAAGACGGAGCCCGAATGCTGACGGCCCACGGGACGCTGTACAAGGCGTTGAGCCGTATGCAAGAGGCAGGGCTGCTGGACAGCCGCTGGGAGGACCCGCAGGTCGCGGAGGAGGAAAGTCGCCCCAGGCGTCGGCTATACCATGCAACGGCAGCGGGGCAAATGGCATTGACGGAAGTGCACCCCTTTCAAGGCAAGGACGCCCGGGTGACTCGCGAGACGGGAAGGTCGATGGCATGAACGTTCGGATGACTGGGTTCGCATAAACGGATCGTCCGCGGCTGGGTCCGTATGTACATTGCCGGTTTACCTGCGAACGAACGAGCCGAGAGGCTGGCCGAGATCGACTGCGACCTTTGGGAGCATGTCAACGACGCTGAAGCCGCCGGACACGATGCCTTCCGGACCTCGCTCCAGGTAACGGCCAGGTGCGTTCGAGGAGCACCGGCCGACGTAGTTTGGAGACTAGATCAGCCTGGGACCAGGTGGCAGTTCGGTGGCTTCGCGTTCGCCACGCTGATTGCAGCCGGGTTCATTCTCGGATTCTATGTGCCGACGATCCCCGACCTCGATGCGCCCCCTGAAGAAATAAGTGCGTTCTATCGCGCAAACGCCGTCTGGATAGTCGTGGGCCACGCATTCATCTGGTCCAGCTTTCCATTCTTCCTATCGTTCATGGCGCGTCTAAGAGACGTGCTCAGGCAAGCTCAGGATGAACCCAGCCCGATGCCCGAGGTCGCTTTCTGGAGCGGTATCGTAGGCAGTGTACTGCTCACCGGCGCATTCCTGATGACTGCAACGGCTGCCGTATACGGGCACCAGGGATTTGACGTCGAAGTGGCGAGTGCGCTCTACCATCTGGGCGGCTTCACATTTCACTACCTGGCATCCTGGGCGCTGGCGGGATCCTTGGTAGCCACCGCGCTCATGCTGTTCAAGACCGACATTCTGCCAAGGTGGCTGGCGGTCGCCTCGGTGGCAACAGCCGTCCCGCTTCTTGGCGAGGCGACGGGTGCGGCCTACACCTCCTACGGAGCACAGCTCTTGTTCCTGCTCTGGGTCGTTACTACCAGTACCGCCCTGCTCGAACGGGACGGTCCCCATCGAGGGCCGGCCCGGATATAACGCCACCGGGCGTCGTGTGATTTTTGCCAGACATAAGTCCGAGGCGATCTGCGCCCAAAATGGTCAGCGCTACTCGATCGGAGATTCAAGGAGAGGATATGAAAAACTCGTTATTTCAACACGGATTCGTGGCCGCGGCGGCGCTTCTGGTCGCGGTGAGCATTGGGGGCGGAGTGATGTACCTGCTAGGCCATTTCACGGCCGACACCGGCGGGACGGCGATGAGGATTGGTGTCGGGACCGTGCTGATCGTTTCGGGCCTCGCGATGTCGGCGGGCATATGGATCAGTAGGAGGTCCCATCGGGGTGCCGGTGGCCTGATCGTTCCGGGGGCGGCCATTGCGGCAATGTGTTTCTGGTGGACTGGAGTCGTGCCGGCCGTGGCCCTACCGGTGGCGTTCTTTGGCATTCGGCGCGCGCGTCGCCGAGCCACGACATCGAGAGTCGACGCAACGCAATGAGAGCGTGTTTCGTGAGCGGGGGTGCTATCCGGAGCTGTAGTAGCCCGCCACCAGTTGGCTTAGCTCGTCCACTGTCGCGGGCGCTTCGGTTAGCCAGCCGGTCAGGGTCTTTGACCGCTCGGTGATCGCGGCATCGACGTCAGTGGCAGCCATTTGCAGATGTTCCGCGATCGAGGCCTCCGCGCCTTTGACCAGAGAGAAGGTCTCGTCAGTGCCGAGCTTTCCCACGATAGCGAGACTGGGCCCCGGCCCGACGAGAGCCAATCTGCTTACGCGTCGATCCAACTCGTCCTCAGCCCGCGTTTCGACGCGGATGTTGACGATCGCCCCGACGTGATGGAGCTGCGCGCGGGGGACGCCGACGTCCGTGAACTGGGCCAGGATATCTTCCGGCGTATCTGCGTGCATGGTGCCAGCGACCCTGTACCCTTTCTCCAGGGCGTCGAACAGCGTTCGTACGCCGCTGCCCCAGAGATAGGCCGGGGTGTGATCGCTGAACTCTGGTACCAATACCAGCGCCTCCGAAGGACCGGTCTGGTCTAGGAACGAAAAGTCCTCCTCCGAGCCTCGCGTATAGACCTTCTCCATGGATGGAGGCATGAGGTCAAGCAACGCCGTGAGCAGCGTGGTCTTGCCCGCGAGCTGCGGACCCGATGCCACGATCAACGACGAGCGCTCCATCAGTAGCCACAGGACCGCTGCTGTCCTGATGTCCAGCAGGTCCTTTCGGACCAGGTCGAGGACCGAGAGCCTGTTGGCGTCCCGTCCCGAGACCGCCCACATCCGGTAGCCTTCTTGGTAGCGCTCGCTCGTCATTGCTACGCCACGCGCTTCCGGCGGTTCTTGAGGTAGTCAACCATCACGTACCGGCCGAGCTGCCCCGGCGTGGTGTAGAAGGCGCGGCCTTTGTTGATCCGCGTCATCTTGTCGATGAAGTCCATCAGGTAGTAGCTGGTCTCCAGCATGAAGGTGTTGATGGTAATGCCCTCTTGGGTGCACCGCTTGACCTCCTTCAGCGTCTCGCTGATGGTCCGGTAGCTTGGAGGGTAGTTGAAGTAGGCCTGGCCGTCCTCGATGTGGGCGGTAGGCTCGCCGTCGGTGATCATCAGGATCTGCTTCGTCGCCGTCTTCTGCTTCGCCAGTATCTTGCGCGAGAGCATGAATGCGTGGTGCATGTTCGTCCCCGATACCCACGCGTTCCAGGAGACCTCGGGCAGGTGCTCCGTGTCGATCTCCATGGCGTAGTCCGAGAAGCCGATTACGGTGAAGCGGTCCCTCGGGAACCGGCTGTGGATGAGCCAGTAGAGGGCCAGAGCGACCTTTTTCGCCGACACGAAGCTGCCGAACATGCCCATGGAGCGGCTCTGGTCCAGGAGCAGCACTGTGGCCGCGTCGCTCAGGTGCTCGGTCCGGCTTATTTCGAGGTCCTCGGGACGCATGCGAATGGGTACCTCGGGGCCCTGACGGAGCACCGAGTTGAACAGGGTCTTTTGGAGATCGATGTCGAAGGGGTCGCCGAACTCATAGCGCTTGGTCTCGCCCGTCCTCTCGCCGCCATCGCCCCCTTGCGTGACCTCGTGCGCGCCAATGCGGTCCTTCTTTAGCTGGGAAAAGACCTCGTTCATGGCCCTCTCGGCCAGCTTCCTGATGCCACGTGGCGTCAGGTCGAGCCGGTCGCCCTCGCGCCGGAGATACCCGGCCTCCTCAAGCCGCTGGACCACCTGTTGTAGCCGTTCGAGCTGACGCCGAGCCTCCTCGCCCGCGAGCTCTCCGACCTTGTCGGGATCGAGGTCCTCTATCCTGCCGCTGCGCGTGACCTCTTGTACCTGTCGGTCGAGGTCGTCCATCTGCTGGAGGTCGCCCATCAGGTCCATGGCCTGGTCCAGCGTGAGCGACTCGTTGCCCATGAACGGGTACTCCCCGGCCTGGTCTGAGGGGAATAGAGCTTGCATCCGAGCCGCAAGCTCGCCCAACTCGTCCGACAACGACGGACCGATGGCCGACTCGAGAAGGTCCTCCAACTCCCTCCTCATCTGCGGGCTCATGCTGTCCAGCAGCGATTGGGCAGCCTGCATCTGGCGGCCGAGCCGCTCAAGCAACTCGTCGAGGCTGGTGGGCCGCTCCGGGTCGAAATTGTACCCGTAGTCCTCCATGAAGCCCTCGAAGTCTGGGTCGAGCCCCATCGCCCTGTCTTGGAGCATCTGGTTCAGGGCCTGCAACATGTTCTGCAGGTCTTCGAGCCGCTCAGGGCTCATGTCCTGTAGCTGCTGGCGCATGCCCCGGAAAAAGTTCTGGATCATCTGCTGCTGTAACGTTTCGAGCAGTTCCTGGAACTTGCGATGGGCCTCCGGGTCCATGAACTCGTAGTCGTTTAGCTCCTTGATGGCTCCGGCGGGGCTTTCCGGCAGGGTGTCGAGACGCTCGCTGCTGTCGCGCGCTCGTTCTTCAAGGAGGCGCATCGGTTCGCGCAGGTGACCAGACTCGTCTCCGGCCTGCTCGAGTTGCTCGCGTGCCTCCTGCACACGCCCGCGGATGCCCTTGCGCTCCGTTTCGATTACGTCCTGGAGCCGCTCGTTGAGGTCGTCCATCAGTGAATCGAGGTTGTACCGCTCGAGCTGCTGCTGCCGTTGGGCGCGGAGCCTCTCCCGCAGTTCTCGGAGGCCGTCGATTCGCTGCCCGTTCTCGTCCTGCAGGCCACGCTGGAACATGCTCCGGAGGGCGCGATTGAGATCGCCGTGGGCGAGGACGTCGTCGGACAGCGAGTCCATGAGCCGGTCCACGTCGGGGCCGAATGGCTGCTGAGTACCGTCCCATCGCGAGTACTTGTAGCTTGGCAATCTATCACTCCAGGGGCGTTACGATACGGCCATAATACACCAGCCCAGGCGGTGGCACCCAAGCCACTGAGTTCTGCTGTGCTAGAATGCCGACCACTACGTGGCTGGTCTGGACGGCAGAACCGGGCGCGCGAGGCGCTAGAAAGGAGCGGGAAACCATCAATAAACTGCCCGCCTCTCCGTTGCACCGGGCGTTATCTGGAGGGTTGTGAACATGCCTCCGCGCATGAAGGGACGTAGACCCAGGCGCGACCCCAATGCCACGCTGTATGTCGTCAAGGTCGCGCTGGCCGAGCAGAAAACTGTTTGGCGACGCATCGCCATCCGCTCGGACCAGACGCTGGAGGACCTGCACTCGGCCATCTTCCAGGCCTTTGACCGCTTCGATGAGCACCTCTACTCGTTCTACCTCACGCCCCCGGGAGCCAGAGGCCGAGTGGCCCTGCGGGACGCAGTGGAATATGCCTGTCAGTTCATGTTCGAGGAGTCCGACCCTTGGGGCGACGCGCCCGCGCACGACGCCGGCGTCACCGCCATCGGTTCCCTGGGCCTGACGACAGGCCGGACGCTGCGCTACCTCTTCGACTTCGGAGACGATTGGTGGCACGACATCACCATAGAGCAGACGGACGGCAGGCCCGGGCGGGCCAAATATCCCCACTTGACCGAGAAGCACGGCGCTTCGCCGCCCCAGTACCCCGAGCCCGAAGATGATGAGGAACTGTAGAGGCGGGTGGCAAGGGCCGCGAGGTAGCGGAGGCACTGGTCACGATCCGGGGCCTGAAATGAAGGCCCAATGATGACGTGGAGAGTCCCGCAAGCGAGGCGTTCGCCAGGCGGCGGCGCATGACAAAGACGGAGGCACCAAGATGAAGGTCACCGACGTGAAGATGGAGACGTACCGCTGGAAGAGGCCGAAGCCGATCCGCAACGGCAGATACGTTTATCCCACCGCCGGTCTCGACATCGTGAAGATCGAGACGGACGAAGGCGTCACGGGCATCGGGCTGAGCGGCGGGGTGCAGGAGGCCGAAGACGTCGGCCGCAGCATCCTGGCCCACCTGAAGCAGTACGTGATCGGCCAGGACCCGTTCGACAACGAGCGCATCTGGGATGACATGTGGCAGCCCAAGTTGGTGGGCCGGCGCGGCATCACCACCCGCGTCATCAGCGGCATCGACATCGCCCTTTGGGACATCAAGGGCAAGGTCGCGGGCAGGCCAGTCTACAAGTTGCTGGGGGGGCTTCGCCGACAAGGTCCCCGTCTACATCGCGGGAGGGTACTACGAGGAGGGCAAGGGACTCCACGAGCTGGCCGCCGAGATGGAGAAGAGCGTGTCCCTTGGCGCCAACGCCATCAAGATGAAGATCGGCGGCGCGCCGATCAACGAGGACGTCGAGCGCGTCAGGGTGGTCCGCGAGGCGGTCGGTCCGGACGTCAAGGTGATGGTGGAAGCCAACTGCGCGTACCGCTACTACGAGGCCATCGAGATCGCGCGCAAGATGGAGCGGTATGACGTCTTCTGGTTCGAGGAGCCCGTGAACCCCGACGATTACGAGGGACACAAGCTGATCAGTCAGGCGACGACGATACCTATCGCCACCGGCGAGAACGAATACACCCGTTACGGGTTCAGAGACCTGATCGAGAACAGGTGCGCGGCGATCATCCAGCCCGACGCCTTGATTATGGGAGGCATCACAGAGTTCATGAAGGTGGCCGCGATGGCCCAGGCCCACGACTTACCGGTCGCGCCTCACGGCAACCAGGATGTGCACGTCCACCTGGTGTCCGCCGTCCCCAACGGTCTGACCGTCGAGTATTACAGTGACTCGACCGACCCGATGTGGGGCAAGATGTTCAAGAACACGCTGACGGTGAAGGACGGGCACGTCAGCCCGCCGGACAGGCCGGGGTTGGGTATCGAGCCCAACGACGAGGCGCTTGCGCCATACCGGGTAGGGTAGGCGGAGCGGCCGAGCGATAGGAGCTGGAGAGCTACTCTCCTGCTTCCTCTTCCTCGGCTGCAGCCTCGTCCTCCTTGGCCTCGACTGCCACCGCTTCGAGTACCCTCGGCGCGCTGACCCGAGCTATCAGATCTTCAGTATCCGTCAGGAGAGTGACACCAGCGCCGATCGTGATATCGCGGACGTAGACGGCCTTCTCGAAGTCGTCCAGTTCGGAGACGTCGACCTCGAAGGACGCCGGTACGTTCATCGGCAGGCTCTCGACCAGGACCGTTTGAAGCGGCTGCATCAACGTGCCGCCCATAAAAGGCACGGCTGGAGCCGTACCGGTAAGAATCACGGGAACCTCGGACTGAATGGTCTGAGATACGTCGACACGCAGGAAGTCGACGTGCAGCACCTCTTCCGATACCGGGTGCCGCTGGACCTCGCGAACGAAGCACACGTTCTCGCCCTTGCCGCCGTCGATCTCGACCGATAGGGGCACGTTTGTTCCGACTTGCGGCAGGACCCGACGCAGGACCTGGGCCTCGACCTGGTGGAAGGAGGGCTCAACTCCGGAGCCGTACATGTGCACCGGCACGTAGCCGGTCCGTCGCAACTGCTTCACCTTCTTACCGGTGACAGTCCTGGTATCGAGCTTTAGAGTCAGAACGTCCATTTCGGGGCCTCTTAATATCTCAGATGGGGTTACGCCACACGACCCCGAAGGCTCGGGGCCGTACCGCGATATTGTATCACAGGATTTCTTGTTAAAGAAAAATTACACCAAAGCAAGCCTTGTTAAAGTGGCCGTAGTGAGCCTCTTTAATAAGGCTGGAAATGCTAAGTGGATACGCTTTTGACGAACCGTAGGTGAAAGTCGGCGGCGACGTAGTGGCCGCCCCAGAGTTTGCGCAGGCCGATGTTGTCGATGGAGACGAGACGGCCGTCGTCGACGTTGCCGCCCCAGGTGTTGTCGGCGTCTACGGCCGCTTCGATGCTGGCGGTCCCCAGCGGGTCCATGTACGTGTCCAGCGTATCGTACGCCTGCTTCGTGTCGGCCGACGATACGAGAAGGACCACCTTGATTCGGCCGGCGAAGCTGCTGCCGCCCAGGGCCTGCGCCGTGTCGCGCGACTCGAACAGGACCACGGCGGCGGGGAACTCGTTCACCGACCCGGCCGGGTAGTCCAGGACCCTCAGCCCCGGGATGCCGGAGAGCAGGGTCGCTAGGCCGTCCTTTGCGTCGCGGACCTCGTTGGCCACTAGACTCCTACCCCGACCGCATGCTTACGGTGTAGTCCCAGGAGCAGCATCGCGTCTGGGTCGAGCCCGGCAGACACCCTGGCTTGGCCCGTCTCGCGGAACCCGGAGTCCGTCGAGAAGGCGCTGTCCTTGCGCCTCCACAGCCTGGCCGTCTGCATGATGGTGGCCTCCACGACGGCGCCCGGGTACTCGTAGATGTCGATGGCGGCTCCCCCGCTATGCGAGGCCGCCGTCGTTCCGTTCACGCCACGGTCGACCGTCAGGGTGTTGCCCGAGTAGCTTCGGACGTAGAGCTGCTCCGAGTCGATCAGGATTGTGTGACCCGCCTCGACGTCCGCCCTGCTGGAGACCGTGACGCTCGTGGTGGTGGCATCGGCCACGGCGTTGGCGGTCTCAGACGCTCGTTTCAGATGACGCCACCAACCCCACTGCCCGGCCACCTGGACAGTCTCCCGGCCGGTCGGGAACCCCGACTTCGTCCCCGCGTCCACGTCCACCTCGATGGCCGTGTAGGGCCGGGACTCGGGGTTGCTCGCGGCTGCGGGGTCGGCGTTGGATGGCGCGAGCAGATAGTCGGTGGCCGCCCAGGTGGTCCCGAAGGTCCTGTCCTTGTCGTCGTCGGTCTTCAGGCCGCCGGCGTCTATCGAGGCCAGGTCCGGGACGAGCAGTCTCAGGGTCCCGTCGCCGTCGAACTTGCGGGAAGCCTCGAGGACGTAGAAGTGCCGGTTGCAGTACCTGTCGACCATACGGCTAACGTTCTCGGCGAGGCCGCGCAGTCGGGCGTCGTCGCCAGAGCCGGTGATGTTGAGTACCCCGGAGCTTTTGAGGGTGTCCAACGAAACGTACGCGTTCATTCGGTCACTCTATTCCCGTGAAAGTGTCTCATGGCGCCTCATCCCGTCTCATCTAGGAGACTTCCTGGAACCGCAGCTCGACGTTGTCTGCCGCGGCCTTTTCGGCGTCTTTTCTCGCCCTAGCGGCCGTCCGTCTGGACGCCTCCGCCGCATCGGCCGCGGCCTGCGCGTCTCGCACCGCCTGCGTGTCGGCATGGCGCAGGGCGTACTTCGCCACGACGCCTCTGAGCAACTGCTTCAGGCCCGCCGATGAGGCGTCGGGATTTGACAGACCCGAGGTCTCGTTGGGAAACTCCTCTCTCAGGGCCGCGACCACGGTCGCTTCATAGTCGTCCGGGACGTTGATGCTCAGTATTGCCATGTTCCCTCCGGTGGGTCCCCGCCTACGCGGGAACGACGTGCACTTTTTTCAAACGACGTTGCTACAGGCCTAAGGCGCGGCGGCCGATCTCATACAGCCTCAAGACCTCGTCGGCGGTCAGCTCCTTTTGGGTGAAGAAGGGGCTCAGCGGACCGCCGGCCATCTTGCCGTCGAAGAAATTCTCCGTCCCCGACGCTCCCTGCCGGTAGCCCAGCCTGACCAGGCTGGCCGTGTCCTCCATCGCCGTGTAGACGCCGCCGCTGCTGTCCGCGTCGTCCACGGCGGTCCCGTCTTTGTAGAGGTTGATACCCGACGCGGCCTCGCTGCCGTCGTAGGTCATGCCAATGAAGTACCACGTGCCGGCCACCAGGGCCGGACCCCCTGACGAGTTGCGCCCGATATAGGCTCCCGCGGACTCGTCGCGGAGGAGCGCCTCGATATACGTCGAGAAGGTAAAGTCCCACTCCCTTTTGGTCGAGGCGGTCGTGTTGTCGAACTTCGACAGGATGTACTGGAGCGTCGTGACGTCGGGCTTGATCCACGCCCCGACGCTGAACGCCAGGTCGCTGCCCGCGCCCCCGGACCCTCTGGTCCAGTAGGCGGCGTCGGGAGTGTCTGCTTCCTCGTCGGCGCCGTTGAAGGTGACGACCGGCGCCAGCGCCTTGTATCCCGGCTTCGTGTCGAAGTCGTTGGGTGGCTCCGACCAGGTGAAGGCCACCTGCTCCCCGCCGACCGTCTTGAAAGTGCTCGCCGTCACGAGCCCGTGCTTTGGGTCGCCTATGGGCAGGATGGTCCCGGTGGCGCCTAGAATGTCGAGCACCGCTTCGTAGAGGGAGGCCCTGACGGCCTCCTCGATCGCCTCCGTGCCCTTGATTAACTCTATGGTTGGCATCGCCTATCTCCGGTTGTCCTGATTATGGTCATCAACGAAATAGATTGAAGTGTCATTCTGAGCGGTAGCAAAGAATCTGGGGTGGGGGCGCGACCGACCGTAACCTAGGCAGGCAGGGCCACCCCGCTAGATTCTTCGTCGCTCCGCTCCTCAGAATGACAGGAGTGCCGCCCGAGTATTGGTCAGTAACCTTAATCGAGACGTCATGCCTTCACGGCGTAGAAGTCCACGCCCTCTCCGTTGGTGTCCGCGTCGACGTAGATATCGGCCAGATCGAGCCACTCCACCGCCTCGAAGCGGACTGCGTCACCGGGCGCCAGTCCATCGTTGACCGAGCTCGCCACGTCGGAGCCGCCGACGTAGACCTGGCCCGAGTTGCCGGTCTTCGCGACAATCGCCACCGCCTTGACTCTCTGGGCGCCCGATAACGCCACGGCCGTGCCGGCCGCCGTAACCGTCTTCTCCGACGCCACCAGGACCGGCGAGTTGCTTGCTGCCATCTGTCACCTCCTCCAGGCCGGGGCCGCTAGCTCAGCGGCACATACTCGATGATCACCTTGCCGGCCAGCGACGCCGCGTTCTGCACGAGGATCTTGCCGGTGACGTGGTCGTTGGTCCCGCCGTTCTTGTCCCACTTGACCGGCGCGCCGCCGTTGGCGCCGGCCGCGTTGTGCCGATCGCTGGCGCCAGTCGCGTTCAGGTCGAGCCCGTCGATGATG
>JAQBTI010000035.1 GCA_027624995.1 Chloroflexota bacterium | reverse complement strand
TAGCTCTGACGCGCGTCGCTCCACCCAAGCTCAACTACGACACCGTACACACCGGGGATTCTTTCAGACATGCCGATTCGACTGCTAGCGCCAGAGGTTTCGTCAAAGATCGCGGCCGGAGAGGTCGTCGAGCGGCCAGCCTCCGTGGTCAAGGAGCTGGTGGAGAACTCCGTGGACGCGGGGGCGACGCGCATCTCCGTGGATATCGAAGGGGGCGGCGTCGAGCACATGCGCGTTTCGGACAACGGGTGTGGCGTGCCGTTCGATGAGCTCGAGCTGGCATTTCAGCGGTTCGCGACAAGCAAGATCACCGACTCGGGAGACCTCGATGCGATCGCAACACTGGGCTTCCGAGGAGAGGCTCTACCGAGCATCGCAGCCGTGGCCTCGGTGACACTGGTAAGTCGGAGCCGAGGTGAGGAGTCCGGCGCCCGCCTGGACATCGTTGAGGGGGTGACCGGCAAGAAGGAGAGGCAGGGGGCATCTCAAGGCACCACCGTAAGCGTTCGGCAGCTCTTCCGCAATGTTCCGGCGCGGCGCAAGTTTCTTCGGTCTCTGGCGACCGAGACATCGCGCATCAATACACTGGTCACGCGCTACGCCATGGCCTATCCGGAGATCGCGTTCGAGCTCTCCGTCGACGGCCGTCGGGGCTTTTCCAGCTCTGGGTCGGGAGACCTGCGTGAGGTGGCCGCCGCGGTTTACAAGCTTCAGACGGCCGAGGCGATGATCGAGCTTGCGCCGGGCGGCATGGGCGTCGAGGGCGAGCCTTCGGTCGGCGGATTGATCGGTCCACCGTCACATGACCGGGCGAACCGAAGCTGCGTCAGTTTCTTCGTCAACCGGAGGTGGGTGCAGAACCGAGTGCTCGGGTTCGCCGTCGAGCAGGCCTACCACGGGTTCATGAAGGAGCGCAGGTACCCGATCGCGGTCATCGACATCAAGCTCCCTCTAGGCGACGTGGACGTGAACTTCCATCCGGGGAAGGCGGAGGTCCGATTTCGCGCAGAGAGCGCCGTATTCAGCGCCGTCCAGCGCACGGTGAGGGAGGCGGTTACGCTCCACTCGCCCGTACCAGAGGTCTCGCATGCTTCGATTTCACGTCCGCACTCCGGGCCAGCCTCGACAGGCCCTGTCTTCTGGCCAGTGGAGCCGTTCAAGTCCGAGCACAGTGCTGCGTCGCTCACGGCACCATCCACCACTCCTGCACTTCAGCCCAAGAAAGCCCTGCCCGCTCTGCGGGTGCTGGGCCAGGTCCAGAGCGCTTACGTTGCTGCCGAGGGCCCAGACGGCATGTACCTGATCGACCAGCACGCCGCCCACGAGCGGGTCGTGTTCGAGCGCGTAATGTCGGAAGCCAGGGAACGCGCTCCACAGGTCCAGAGCCTTCTGGAGCCCGCTCTGGTAGAACTGGGCCCCGAGCACCGAGAGCTAATACGGGAGCAGGGTGAGTTGATCGCCGGACTCGGGATGGTCGTTGAGCCGTTCGGGGACGGGACGTATCTGCTCAGAGGAGTGCCGGCGCTGCTAGCGGGTGGCGACCCGGCGCAAGCCCTGACCGACGTGCTGGATACGCTGGCCGACGGCGGCGGCTTTGAGTCCTGGGACGAGCGGGCGGCGTACTCAATCGCCTGCCACGGCGCTATCCGAGCGGGTATGACGCTGTCGCTGGACGAGATGACCGAGCTGGCCCGGCAGCTCGAGGAGTGCCGCGAGCCCAACACGTGTCCCCACGGCAGGCCGACGATGATTCACCTGAGCTCCAGTCATCTGGAGCGCGAGTTCGGCCGCACCTGACCGGACGGGGAGTTCACCTGATTTGGTCAGCATCACGATCAATCCGCCAAGACGACTCCGAATACGAGCCCGCCATCTTCGCTGAGGATGCGCGTCGAATGTCCCTTTCCGTGGGTGTCTTCGAGCAAGAGCACGCTGCCGGGAGGGAACCGCCGAGTGTCGCCGTCGCTGGCTGTGACCTCGAACTCTCCTTGCATTGTGCAGAAGACCTGTCTCTGGGGGGCCGGATGCGGCGTTTCACCCTGCCATCCGCCCGGAGCACCTATCCAGAGGCTCTGCGCCGTCGGCAGGAACTGGGCAATGTTCAAGGCTGCAGCGGGTGGTGCGAAGTCAACCGGCGAAAGGGCGACTTCAATGTCCTGGAAGTGGGATTCTCCGGACTCGTCAGCAAATAAGCGAGTATATGTCGCCTGCTTCACTCTTCGGGCCTCCAATTCAAAGGTTGGTATCTCTGGTTGACAACTACACGTTAACGGCACAGTCGACCGAGTTGATGGGCGGCAGGTGGTCTACTAGAAGCTCCGAGCCCCATATCACGCTGTTGATAGCCGCGAAGACCGTCCCGCGGTCGCGGGCGTCGTAGGCCATGTGAAAGACATCCGACCCCGCAAAGTGGGGACCAGAAGTCTCCCACCGTTTTCGAGTCGGGTCGGCCGACATGAGGAATGCCCCCCATTCGGGTGCCCACCAGCATCAGCACATCGCCCTTCTTCGCATCTGGTTCGAGTGTTATGTCGGCCCCCTGCGAGGGATTATACAGCCCGTAATTATTACTGCCACTTCAGGACTTCCTTCGAGCGACCATCCGTGTGAAGCCCCGGTTCCTTCCTGCGTCGATGCGCAGCATCTCCGCCTCGTCACTCTGCACGCCATCCCACACGGCCGACACCTCATCCGATGTGATCCAATGCCCTCCACCCATCCGGAACCAAGTCCACAACCTCGATAGACACAAACCCGCTTCACTCCCAATGCCTTCTCCACCAGTCAGGGCTCGCATCGCGACTTCTGGTGCAAAGCCGCATTGGGGGATCATGTCGCCTACTCAGGCAGCGTCGGATATATCTTTTTGTAGCTGTGATACCGGCTTGCGGCGACCGCGCCGCGGTCAACTCCCGCCAGTACCGCGCAGTCCGGCCCTGCCAGGTGGGTGCAGTCGAAGAATCGACAGTCGGAGACCAGGCCTTCGAGCTCCGGGAAGAGGCCGGCCAGTTCGCGCCGGCGGAGGCCGGCCAGACCGAATTCCCGGATGCCGGGTGTGTCGACCAGGGCCCCGCCAGAAGACAGCGGGAACAGGGTGGCACCGGTCGTGGTATGCTTGCCTTCGCCAGTGCCTTCGCTCACCGCGGCGGTCTTTAGATCGAGTCCCGGTTCAACAGCGGCGGCCAGGGACGACTTTCCCGTCCCAGACAGCCCCGCCAGCACCGTCATCCGTCCCGTGAGGATGTCTCGAAGCTGGCCAACACCTTCTCCCGTGGCGGCGCTGCTCAGTACTACACGAATGTCCAGGTCGTTGTAGATGCGTACCGTCTCCGCAATCTCGGCCGAATCTGCAGCGAGGTCGATCTTGTTGACACAGATGACCGGATCGAGACCGCTGCGCTCGGCCGCGATGAGATAGCGGTCGATCAGCTCCGGCCAGATGATCGGCTCGCGCCACGAAGAGACGATCAGCAGTTGCTCTGCGTTCGCAACGACAATCTGCCGCAGGTGTCTCGCCGGTACGCTGGACCTGGCGAGGACGTTGCGCCGGGGAAGCACCTCGTCGATCACGCCTCCACCGGCCCCATCATCGCCCACCAAGACCTTGTCGCCTACCGCGACGGCATTGGTGAATCCTGATTGAACTGAGTTCAGCGATCCGCGGATTCGGCACTGTAATCTGGTGTCGCCGACCTGTACCAGACACAGGCCCTTCGCCATCGATATCACCAGTCCGTGGCCGTCCACGGCCTCCTCGCGGCCACCGCTTTCGACGCTCCGTCCGGCCTCGGCTCGAAAAGCCGCCTCTTCCATTTCCCTGCGCCGGTCGCTCTCGTCGAGCGGCATCACCCGCTCTAGCTGATCGTCGGCGGTGTCGTCCCACTCCTCTTCGCTCACGGCGTCCCACCGCTTCGTGCGGGGAGCCTTGGGGTCAATGTTGCGTTTGAGGCTGAGTTTGTTCGTCTTGCCCCGGAACTGGTGGCGACCTATTACCTTCTGCGCCTTCAAGTGGTCGGCAGGCTGCTCCGATTTTCTCTTCTGATACTCCGCTTCGTCAGTCACTCAAAGCTCCTGGAAAACTAGAAAGGCCATGAATCATCAGACTCGTGGCCTTTCCGTCGTCGGGCAACAAAAAAGCCATGAGTGGCGAACCTTCGCGCGAGCTCATGGCCGTAAGAGCCGTAAGACAGGTGGGAATTCTCGAAATGCCTAGAAGTCCCACCTCGGGCGAGAACGGCGAGAGAGGTCGCGCGTCGGTATCGTAGCCGTCGTATGATTTGCCATTGCGCACCTCCCTCCATCGGCCCGGATCGGCGGACCGTCGATTTCAAGTTGTGGCCCATTCTATTCCCTGCACCAACTGCCTGCAACCCGGACGAATCGGCCCGTAGGCCTAACCGGCCGGCTGGAACTCCTGGGCGAGGGCCAGCCGGACCAGCCTGATCTCTCTGTATGTGTACTCCTCGCCGAGCATCTCACGCACCGGCGAAAGCCCTGTCCCACCCGTCACCTGGAATGCCCGGGTGATTGCCGAAATGCGTTCCTGGTCAGGGAGCAGGTAACCGAGATCAATCCGCTCACGGTCGGCCACCAACTGCTCTAGGTGTCGAAGGACGGTGCTCGATCTCAGGCCCCGCCGTTGTGCGATCTCGGAGATCGACATCTTCTGCCTGACAAGCTTCGAGGTTTCGTCGGACGTCGAGCCCGGACTAGTGCGACGAGGTCGAGGTGCTTTGGGCCGTTGATCTCGCCCGTCCAGACCGTGCAGCCTGACGTGGTCTCCGATCACAGAGATAAACGGCGTGGCGTACTCTTCAAGCTTCGCAGCGCCCACGCCTGAAATCTGTGAGAAGCTTTCCCGGTCCCTGGGCATCACGCGGGCCATCTGTTGAAGGGATACGTCGCCGAATACGACGTAGGCAGGCACACCTTTGTCGATGGCGATGCTCTTTCGAAGGTCCCTGAGCTGGTCGAACAGCCTCCGGTTGTAGCCTGCATCGGCGGCGACGACGTAACCGAAAGCAGGCTCGGGAGGCTTGGGTCTGGTTAAGGTCAAGCTTTGGCGACTCCGCAAAAAGGTCCACCCGTCTTCCGTAACCGCGAGGGTGGGATAGTCACCGGCCTGCTTGGCAAGCAGCCCTCTTGAGACCAGCAGACTGGCGATCTGCTTTATCTCTTCTCCTGCCATGTCCGAAGCCACTCCGTAGACGCTAAGTTGGTCGTGTCCATTCGACAGAACCTGCTTTGTCTTGGCGCCTCGTAGGACCTCGGCCACGTGTTTCGCGCCGAACCGTTGCCCCGTGCGTACCACCGTCGAGAGTATCTTCTGGGCGATCTCCGTGGCCTCGAATTCCTCAACGTCGCCCACACAGATGTCGCAGCCGCCGCAGTTTTCCTCGGCCCTCGCCTCTCCAAAGTATTCGAGCAAGAAGCGGCGTCGGCAGATCTGGAGTTGGCCAAACTGCGTAACCTTTTCAAGCTTTCGGTGTGCGGTATCGCGCTGGCCATCATCCTCGATCTGCTTGATGAAGAAGTCGTGCTTGAACCTGTCGGCCTCGGAGTAGAAGAGCACACATTCGCTGGGCAGGCCATCCCGCCCCGCGCGCCCCGTCTCCTGGTAATACCCCTCGATCGACTTCGGCATGTCGTAGTGGACCACCAGGCGAATGTCCGGCTTATCGATACCCATCCCAAAGGCGATGGTCGCGACGATTACCCGCACCTCGTCGCGAATGAACCTCTCCTGGTTCTCACTGCGCACCGCCGCATCCAGCCCAGCGTGGTATGACAACGCGCGTACACCCTGGTCCGACAGGCCCTCGGCCACGGCCTCCGTATCCTTGCGGGAGAAGCAGTACACGATCGCAGATTCGCCACGATGCCCCCGAATAAGCCTCGAGAGCATAGCGCGGGGGTCTCGCTTGTTCTGGACACGGTAGGTCAGGTTCGGCCTGTCGAAGCTTGCCAGAAACGTCTCCGCATTCGGAAGATCGAGCTCGTCTGTGATATCGCGGCGCACCTTCTCGGTGGCTGTTGCTGTAAGCGCGATAACCGGAACGGTCGGAAAGTCCTGGCGCAGAACCTTGAGGTTTCGGTAGTCGGGCCGGAAGTCGTGACCCCACTCCGAGATACAGTGTGCTTCGTCAACCGCGACCAGGCTGAGGTCCAGACCACCCAGGAAGTCGCGAAAGCCGGAGACGGCCAGACGTTCCGGCGCGACGTACAGGACCTTGAGTTGGCCCTGGCTGGCCATCTGGTGCACCCGACGGGACTCGGAGGCCTTAAGCGTGCTGTTGATGAACTCCGCCGCAATCCCGTTGGCCTTGAGCGAGTCGACCTGGTCCTTCATGAGTGCTATTAGCGGCGACACGACCAGAGTGAGGCCTCCGAAGGCCAGCGCCGGGAGCTGATAGCACAGCGACTTGCCGCCGCCCGTGGGCATCACCACCAGGGAGTCTCGCCCCGCGAGCACGTTGGTGATGACCTCTTCCTGCAATGGACGGAAGCTGTCGTAGCCGAAGTGCCGTTTGAGAAGGTCCAGCATGAGCCGATTGTAGCCCACCGTACGCCAGGCTCGCACCATTACAATGATCGCCCGGGCATCAACGTTGTACAATTGCCTGAAGGTCGCGGTGAGCCGGGCGACCACGGTGCCGGACCGCTGCATTCAGCGCTAAGCCGGCTTGACCGGGTGCTCGGCGGCCCATATTCATTCAGCCTCTCCTGGAGACCGTGTATGGACCTCAAAGACTACATCCGAGACGTCCCAGACTTCCCTATCGAAGGGATCCTGTTCCGGGACATCACGCCGCTGCTGAGCGCACCTGAGGCCTTCCGGCACGCGGTGGACAGGTTCCTAGACCACTACAGCTGGGACAACATAGACATGGTCCTGGGTATCGAATCCCGGGGCTTTCTGTTCGCCGCGCCCCTAGCTTACCTCTTTGAGGCCCCGCTAATACCGGTCCGCAAGGAAGGGAAACTTCCATTCCGGACTAACAAGGTGAGCTACTCCCTGGAGTACGGCGAGAGCTCGCTTGAGATGCACACCGACGCGGTCGCGGCCGGGCACCGGGTGCTGTTGGTCGACGACCTCCTGGCAACCGGCGGAACGATGGCGGCGGCGAGCAGGCTCGTTGAGCAAGCCGGCGGCGAGGTGGCCGGTGTGGCAGTGGTTGTCGAGCTTTCAGACCTCGACGCCCGGTCTCGGCTTCGGGGCTACGACGTATTCTCTCTGGTTACGTACTAGCAGGAGGAACTCAAATGTCGGACTCCATCACGATGAATCGCACGGTTACGAGAATCGGGAACATACTCGATGCGCGAGGAGAGCCACCATGGAGCGAAACGATTATTGATGACGGGCGCAACAAGGTTACGCTTATCGCAAGCGGGCCCGGCCACAGCAACGATGCGCATGTGCATCCCGACTTCAACGAGTGGTGGCTGGTGATGAAGGGTGAGCTGGAGTGGCAGGTCGGGGACTATCCGGCGATCAAGGCCAAGGTCGGCGACATCGTAATGAGCCCGGCTGGCACGCGGCACCTAATCACCACTGTCAGCGGCCACACGTCACTACGCCTCGCGGTCTCGAAGTACGATTCGAACCACGACGTCAAGGGCGAACGAGGACCGCTGACGGCCTTCCCGCCGGAGACCTCGCCCCCTAACCTGGTCCACACCAAGCTGGACGACATCATGTCGTCTCATGGGCCGGCACCGTGGTCACAGGAAACAATCCTCGACGTAAACAACAGGGCGCACCTAGTCTGCGCTCCGGTGGGCCAGACCCCCGACGAGCACACCCATCTCGATGGAGACCAGTGGTTTGCGGTGCTCCGTGGCGAGTTGGACTGGGACGTCGCGGGACACGAGACCGAACGGACCCGAGTTGGAGATATCCTGTACGTTCCGGCGGGTACTGCCCATAAGCTCACTCCCCGAGGCTCGGAAGACACGTTGCGGCTCAGCAACACGGCTTCACAAGGGTTCCGAACCCTCGAGGCCGATGGCTCAATACGCGCTCTGGACTTCGATCTGAGCAAGATACCCGGCTCTCTGGCCTAGGTTCTCTGAGGCCCCGCCTTTCAGTACGAAATATACGTGACATTCCATTCATGTATTGTTGTAACCGTATGATCTTGCATGGTCTTCTTTCGAAACCAGTGTGATCAGCGGCACAATGTTGACATTTACGTGGCTATTTGCAACCATAACTTCAAGCGGTTTTTCACGATATGAGAGGTGATTCATGGCTGTGATCACACTTGGCGGGCTGACTGGCGGCGGGGGTCGAGACCTCGGCCCGATCTTGGCGCAGAGGCTTGAGGCCGATTACGTAGACAGGCTCATCCTTACCAGCGTCGCCCGAGAGGTAGGGGCGACAGTCGAGGTCCTCCACCAGCGCGAGCAGCGGCCACCAACACGTGGAGAGAGATTCACGAAGGTGCTCCAGCGCATTTTGGAGCGGTCTGCGGTTACCGGAGTGGGCGGCGATCCATACTTTGGACCCGGGGTCGCGCCTTTTTTGTCGGAGGAGTACGAAGACCTTCCTCAGCCAACCATAACGAGGGGCTACGAGCTGGAGGACGACAAATACATCGAGGCCATCCGTACCGTGTTGCGAGACCTTGCGCTAAGCGACAACGTTGTGATCGTTGGCCGCGGCGCGTACATCATCCTCCGGGACATGCCTAACGTTCTCCGCGTCGGTATCGTCGCCAGCTTCGAGGACCGGGTCACCACGATCATGAAGAGGGAGCGTCTAGAACAGGACCGGGCCCGGGAGACGATCCTGGCCCGCGACGAAGCGAGGGCGCTCTATTTCAAGAGGTTTTTTGATATAGACGATCCCGACAACCCAGAGCACTACCACCTGGTGATAAACGCAAGCGCAGTGGGAATGGACTACGCCGCCGATGTGGTGATAGGGGCGTCGGAAGCGCTCCGGGACGGGAGACTCCCCACCAAGGCGGTTGTGGCCGTCTAAAACCCTGGTGGATGAGAACCAAACCTGCCTCGCCCCTACCTCTGACAACAATGGTCCGTCGGTCAAAGGCAGCCTCGCCGGCCGGACCTTCCAAAAGCCTACACGCCGTATAGTGGCGCCGAGACACCTGCGGAAGGTCGAACTTGCCCGACAAGACTGTCCTCATAGTCGAGGACGAAGAGAACCTGGCAGAAGCTCTGAGGTACAACCTCGAACGTGAGGGCTACAACGTCCTGACGGCCCGCGACGGCGACTCCGGCGTTTCGACTTCGCGTAGAGCGAAACCCGACCTAGTCCTCCTCGACGTAATGTTGCCCAAGCTCGATGGATTCGAGGTCTGTCGAATCCTCCGGCGGGAGACCAGTACCCCCATCATTATGCTGACGGCCAGGGGCGAAGAGGTCGACCGCATCGTCGGGCTGGAGCTCGGCGCCGACGACTACGTCACGAAACCCTTCAGCATGCGCGAGCTTCTCGTTCGCATCAGGAACATCCTGAGGCGCTCTGGACCTACGGAAGCGCCGGAGCGCCTCAGAGCTGGAAGCCTCGACGTGAACCTGAACAGCTATACAGCCACTCTGGAGGGCAGGCAGCTCGAGCTCAAGCCGAAGGAGTTCGGTCTGCTGGCCCTGCTAATGGGAAACAGGGGACGAGCGCTTACGCGGGACCAGATACTCAAGCGGCTGTGGGGCTACGACTTCGTCGGTGACGGGCGCACAGTCGACGTCCACGTCCGATGGCTGCGGGAGAAGATCGAGGCGGAGCCGTCGAAACCGAAGCTGATAGCCACGGTGCGGGGCATCGGATACAGGTTCGACGGATGAGACTGCTCGGCCCACCCCGCTGGCGCATCGGCCTCACGTACGCCGCGCTGACGGTCGCCGGAGTAGCTACGCTCAGCATCTTCCTGGCCGTGCGAGAGGACGGACCCGGTCTCGGTCGCATCATCGGTACGATCTGGCTCTGGGGCCTAGGGATGGCAGCGGTCACGGTTGTGGCAGGCTACCTTCTGACCCGGAAGACGGCCAGGTCGATGGAGTCGATGGCTGAGAGGGCTCGCCGGCTGGCCGAGGGAGACCTGGAGCACCGGATCGCCCCGGCGACCACCGACGAGACCCGCGAGATGGCAAGCTCTTTCAACGCCATGGCCTCCACCATCCGAGACATGGTGCGAGACCTCTCGGGCGAGCGTAACAAGCTTTCGGCCGTCCTGAACACCATGGTCGACGGTGTTGTCGTGCTAGAGCCCGACGGCAGCGTCTCCCTCATGAACCAGGCCGCTCAGTGGCTGCTCGACATTCGGACCACCAAGCCCGTTGGAATCCGACTGGTCGAGATGGTCCGTGACTCCGATCTGCTACGGGTCGTGACGGAGGCGTTGGAGTCGGGGCGGCCGCGCCACGACGAGGTGGAGCTGCTCCATCGAGGCGCGTTCGTGAGCGTCATCGTTACTCCGCTCAGCGGGGACGGCTCGCGGGGAGTCCTGTTGACGCTGCATGACCTGTCGAGCGTCCGCAAGCTGGAGACGACCCGAAGAGAGTTCGTCAGCAACGTCTCGCACGAGCTTCGTAGCCCACTGGCCTCGATCAAAGCCTTGGTCGAGACCCTTCAGGATGGAGCCCTGGAGGAGCGTGAGGTCGCGATGGACTTCATGGGCCGTATTCAGAAGGACGTCGACCGAATGGGCAACCTCGTGGACGATCTTCTCGCGCTATCGCGCCTGGAGAGCGGGCAGACGCCGATAAACCTCGGCCCTCTCGACCTGCGGGTGCTGACCGAGGAGGTCCTTGGGGATTTCAAAGCACGGGCACAGAATGTCGACATGGAACACTCTCTGTCCCCGGAACTCGCTATCGTGACCGGCGACGAAGGCATGGTGCGACAGGCCCTGTTGAACCTCCTGGAGAACGCCCTCAAGTTCACCCCTAAGGGCGGCCGAATCAGCATCGGGTCAGTGACCGACGATGAGTCCGTCGAGATCAGGGTCACGGACAACGGCACCGGGATACCCGCCGAGCACCTTCCCCACGTCTTCGAGCGGTTCTACAAAGTAGACCGCGCCCGCCACGACGGCGGTACGGGGCTGGGCCTCGCCATCGTCAAGCACATCGTGCAGGTCCACGGAGGCGACGTCCGGGTCGAGAGCGAAGAGGGCGCCGGAAGCACCTTCGCCTTTACGCTGCCCCGCGCCGTCTAGTGCTTTCCGTGCTCCTCGGGCCTGCGTCCGAAGATTTAACAGAACGTTAAAGTCCGATTCACGCTCCCTTAAACCGGGCCTCCTATGCTGTTGGCGTAAACATACGGGAGGCATGTCGAATTGATCGGATGGACGGCACTGCGATGGGGCGGAATAGTAGTCATTGCCGGGTTTGCCATGGGCTGCGGCGGTGGCAGTGATGACGGGGCTTTCGGAGCGCCGCAGCTTAGCGGGACCGTGGAGATCGATGGCTCCAGCACCGTTTTCCCCGTGAGTGAGGCCGTGGCCGAGGAGTTCCGCAAGGTGGAGCCCAAGGTCAGAGTCAACGTCGGAGTCTCCGGGACCGGGGCCGGCTTTAAGAGATTCAACAGCGGCGAGATCGATATCAGCGACGCGTCGCGTCCTATCAAGGACGCCGAGGCCGAAGCCGCGGAGCAAAACGGAATCGCCTACCTTGAGATCAGGATCGCTATCGACGGGCTGTCGGTAGTGGTGAGCCCGGACAACGACTTCGTCGAGTGCATGACCGTGGACGAGCTCAGGCTCCTGTGGAAGCCGAAGGACCTCGAGAGTTCGGAACCTCCTGTGGAGCGGTGGAGCGACATCCGGCCCGAGTGGCCGGACAGGAAGATCAGCCTCTACGGGCCCGGGACCGACTCGGGCACCTTCGACTACTTCACAGAGGAGATCGTTGGAGACGCGCGGTCCAGTCGCTCCGATTACACCGCAAGCGAGGACGACAACGTGCTCGTCCGGGGTATCTCCGGCGACCGGAATTCGTTGGGCTACTTCGGCTACTCCTACTATTCGGAAAACCCCGATAAGCTCAAGCTCGTCGCCATCGATGACGGCAGCGGCTGTGTCACGCCGACCCAGGACACTATCGAGAAGGGAATGTACACGCCGCTCTCACGGCCACTCTTCATCTACGTCAACAAGAAGAGCCTCGAGCGCGAAGAGGTCAGAGTGTTCGTCGAGTTTTATCTGGAAAACGCGGCGGTGCTGGCCCAGGAGGTCGGATACGTGGGGCTATCGCCTGAAGAGTACGAGAGTGCCCTGGAATTGGTCCGACAGAGCGCCCCGTAATAGCGCTGCCCTAGATGTCCTCTGAAGTAGCGCGCTCCTACCAGCCGGCCGGACCGGGAACGACAACCCCGTCCCCATTCAGGCGATCGCGGCGCACCAAGGCGGAAGCGAAGGCGGCTCGCTGGTTCTTCTTCCTGTGCGCTCTACTCTCGGTCCTTACCACGATCGGGATAGTAGTCAGCCTCTTTACTCAGGCCCTCGGGTTCTTTGGTGAGGTGTCGGTCTGGGAGTTCCTGACCGGCACACGCTGGTCCCCCATCCTCAAGCCGACCGCGTTCGGAGTCCTGCCACTCGTAGGCGGGACCCTGCTCGTGGCCGCCCTGGCAGGAGCGGTGGCGATACCGGTCGGCCTTGGCACCGCAATATTCCTCGCCGAGTATGCGCCTGGCCCAGTCCGGCGAGTCTTAAAGCCGACGCTGGAGGTACTTGCCGGGATACCCACGGTGGTGTATGGCTATTTCGCCCTGACCTTCGTGACCCCTCAGCTTCAGAGGGTCTTTCCGGACATGATCGTCTTCAACGCCCTCAGCGCCGGCCTCGTGATGGGCGTCATGATCATACCGATGGTCTCGTCGCTGAGTGAGGACGCGATGGTGGCCGTGCCGCGCTCCCTGCGTGAGGCCGCTTACGCCCTTGGGGCGACGAGGCTCGAAGTGAGCACACGAGTAGTCGTGCCCGCGGCCTTGTCCGGTATCGTCGCATCGTTCATTCTGGCGATCTCCAGGGCCATCGGCGAGACGATGTTGGTCACGATTGCGGCCGGTGCGACACCGAACCTGACCGCCAATCCGCTGGAGAGCATACAGACGATGACGGCATACATC
>JAQBTI010000034.1 GCA_027624995.1 Chloroflexota bacterium | reverse complement strand
ACGACAACGTACTGTGCTATTCGTACGGCGTGCCCGCGAACCGTGAGTCAGCCCGGAGCGAGCAGGTGGCGGAGGTGCTGGGCTATCCCTGGGTCCAGACCCCTTATTCGCCCGATGTCTGGCGGAATGCCTTTGGGAGCGCCGAGATGCGCGAGTACCGTAGCTTCGCGGCCAACGGGGTCTCTTTCCCCCACCATGACGACTGGCCGGCGGTCAGGGCCCTTCGAGAAAAGGGCGCCGTGTCCGCAGACGCGGTTTTCGCGCCGGGCCACGCGGCTGACTTTATTGCCGGAGACCATCTGAAGTACCTCTTCGACCCCCTTTTATGGGAAGGCGACCCCCACGACATAGAGGGTGCGCTCGTCAAAAAACACTACTCGCTCTGGCACGATTTCGTGGGTAATCGACAGGTGCGTGATGCTATCGGGCGTCGCATCGAGGAGTCAGTCGGTATGTTCCCCAGGGACACCGACGAGGACGTCGCGCGGATGTTCGAGTATTGGGAGTGGCAGGAGCGTCAGTCGAAGTTCATCATCAACGCGGTCCGTGTCTACGAATTCTTCGGTTTTTCATGGCGCATCCCCTTCTGGGACCGCGCGCTCATGGATTTCTGGAGGCCCATAACCATCGCCCTCAAGATGCGAGAGCAGCTCTACCGGAGATATGTTCAGTCGCACGACCACATGGACCTCTTTCAGGAGGACGGTCCCCTGTCGACCTGGAGCCGTGACCTCGTGGCGCAGCGACGGCCGAAGAGGCTCCGGCGAAGGGCCTATGACGCCGCCAGCCGCCTTCCGGGTGTCGCGAGGCTGAACGATCGGTACCGGATGTACCGGCGGCACCTGCGCGAATGGAATCGCGACCCCCGCGAGGAGGCTCACGCCTACGGGAAGCTCAGATACCTGCTCTTGGACCCCGGCAAGCGTCACGTTCAGTCGCTGGCGCTGAGAGACTTCCTCCGTGACGAATATGGCCTCGAAATGTCATCCCTGGGTCGCGGACAAGAGACTGGGAACTCTGCTCGTCCCACTCAGGCTGTCTGCGGTCCAGGCGCCGCTGGGAGATCCCATTGGCCGTGAAGGTCGCGCCCGCAACGGATGCCGACCGGAGCGCCTGGGACGCGTACGTTGCAGGCGTGCCAAAGAACCTGCCAATGAACAGATACGCGTGGAAAGAGATCCTCGAACGGGCGTATGGAGTCACGACACTCTTTCTAGCTGCGGAGGACGAAGAGGGACAGGTCTGCGGCGTCCTGCCTACGTACATGACCACGGGGTTCAACGGGACAGAGGGCGTGTTTTCCCTCAAGGGGGGTCTGGTCGCCAACAACGATGAAGCGGCCGAGGCGCTGGTGTCTTGCTTGGAGAGCTTCTGTCGCGAGCGCAAGGTCTCGTCATGCCTCCTCACCTCGGGCTTCGTGGAGAAACAGACCCCCTACCGGCCCATGACCAGGAACACCATGATCATGGACATCATGGCCAGCGAAGAGGCCCAGTGGGACGCGCTGAGGAGCAAGACCCGAAACATGCTCAGGAAAGCGGTTGCCGGCGGCCTGGTCGCAGAGCGCGGATTCCACAATCTGGACGGGTTCTACGACATATATGCCTCCCTGATGCTCGACAAGAAGATAACGCTCCTATCCAAGGGACTGTTCAGGGCACTAGCCCACTCGTTGGGCCCGGACGCCGAGTTGATTTCGGCCAAAAAGGATAGCCGGATCGTCGGTGGCGTTCTGGTCCTGTTCGGAAGCGAGGTGGCCACCTATCCTTGGCAGGCCAGCGCACCTGATGCACACGACCTCGCGCCAAACCAGTTTCTAATATGGGAGGCGCTCAAGAGCTGCCGGGAGCGTGGGATTTCGATGCTGGATATGGGGGAGTGTACCGTGGGGGGCAGCGTATATCTCTTCAAGAAGAACTTCGGTGGCCGTCCTCTAAACGTGCACTATTACGAGAGCCCTCCGGGCTATTGGGCCAACGGCCGCAAGTCCGCATTGGCCAACGGCCGCCGGCTGACCGGCGTCGTGGCAGCCCGGATAGCGTCAAGGCTGGCCAACAACTCGCCCGCCTGGGCGAGAAGAAGAGTCGGACCCTGGATAAAGGCGAAAGGCAGAATAGTCTGATCGTCAGGCTGCGGGCTAGCGTCAGAGCGAGGACGAGAGCGCTCGCAGAGGTCCGCAGCGGTATCCTGTTTTGGGCTGCATCGGCGGCTGCGACTGATCTAGAGATTTCCGGCCCTACCGAGTTCTCTTTTCAACCGATAGACACGAAGCTCTTCGAGACGGATCCGATCTTCGCTCCTAACAAGCGACGGACCAGGTACGGAGAGCGAGCCAGCGAAGGTCACGAGTGCTACGGCTTCTTGCGCGACAACGGGAGCGTGGCCTCCTACATCTGGCTGACGACGTCAGTGGATGAGCCCGTGTCGGTGCCCTTCGCATCTCCCCGCCTGAGGCTTGTTGTGCAACGAGGCAGCGCATACATTTGGGACTGTGTGACCGCGCCGGCGTTCAGAGGGATCGGGCTGTACCGGAATGGTCTGCTGTCGGCCAGATCGATCTGTTTCGAAAGGACGATCCAGCGAGCACACATAGCGTATGACGGAAGGAACGTCGCTTCAATCAAAGGGATTCTGGGTGCCGGGTTTAGCAAGCAACTGAAGTATCGACTGATTCGCCTGGGCGCCGTCTGGCCCGTGGCGATAGCGGACAGTCGCATCCTTCCTATCAGAAACCGGGAGCTCGACTTCGTCTCGCGAGCGATGTCGGCTAATGCCGACCGGGCCGGAGAGAGCGCGGCAGGGCGGTCTTTTTCATGAGAGCTATCGCCAGGAGGCTGGCGAATCGACTTCGGCCAGACCCTGGCCGGTCGAACTACAAGTTCGTCATCAAAGACTGGGTGGACCTGTTCGACTTGAGGGCGTGCGCTGAGGTCTTGGAGACGAAGAGGTTCGCCCAGAATCTGAGGCCGGTACAGGTCGACGTTCCGGACAGGAAGAGACTCCTGGTCATTGCCCCTCACCCGGACGACGACACGTTTGGCGCGGGTGGCACCTTGACCAAGGCGGTTGCAAACGGGGCCAAGGTGGACGTGGTCTACATCACCGCCGGCAGCAGCGATCCGGAGCAGGCCGAATCGATCAGGCAGGAAGCCGCCCAGGTGTGCGACGCCATGGGTGCAACTCCAACGTTCCTCGGCCTCCATCCCAAGGGCATACCTCTGGATGACTCGGAGCTCAACGACCGGGTCACCTCGCTGCTCACAGACCTGGACCCGGATGCAATCTTCATCTCGTTCCTGCTGGACGACCACGACGACCATCGAAGGGTAAACGAGTTGCTGCTCACCGTCGCGGGCGGTCTCAGACCATCCGGGGTCGAGGTCTGGGCCTATCAGATTTACTCGACTGTGATACCCAACGTCGTCGTCGATATTACCGGCCAGGTCGATGCGAAGAGAGAGTTGATGCGGATGTGGCGTAGCGTGTCGGGCAACAGGGACTGGGCCCACTATGTTCTGGGTATGAACGCCGCAAACAGTCGGTACATACAGTCCAGAGAGCCGGTTTTCGCGGAAGCCTTCTTCGTAGTTCCCATAGAAGAGTACCTTGAGCTCTGCCGCCTATACTTCGCGCGCTCCCCCCGCGACATCTACTATTCGGACTCGTACAGGGCGGAGCCGTCTCCGGCATGACGCTCGACGGCAGATCGCTCCCGGATACCGCTACGGCGCAGCCCGATATGGCCACGTTCGCCTGTCCGAGTTGTGGCTCCCTCGACCTGGTCTCAGACCGGTCCTCGATAAGGTGTCAGGGCTGTGACAGGACCTACCCGATCAGAGACGGGATTCCGGTCTTTCGAGAACGCCAGGCCAGCTTCAACTGGGGTTTAGCGGCGGATAAGCTGTCCACGCTCGTACCCCGATCGCAGGAAATCGGCTGGCACGACGCGATGATGGACCTCATGTCGGAGGTTCCACTCAAAGAAGCGTCCCTGATCTGGAAGCGGACGCTGGGGCCACACAAGCTTGCATTGAGCGCTCTTCTGCCCATCGGCCCTGAATCGAAGGTCCTTGACCTCGGCTCTGGCTGGGGGACAGTCTCCTTGAACCTCGCTCAGTCGGTCGGCCAGGTGGTCTCCATGGACCAGATGTTCGAGCACCTGGAATGGCAGCGAGCGGCGTCGTCCGCCCTTGGGGTTGACAACATTGCCTACGTCCAGGCCGGGGACACAAGGTCCCTCCCCTTCCCTCCGCAGTCGTTCGACGCCGTAATCATGAACGGGGTCCTCGAATGGGTAGCCAGCAACGCGACCGGCGATCCACAGGAGGTCCAGCAGGGTTTTCTGAAAGAGGTCGCCCGCATCCTGAAGCCCGCAGGCACCCTATTCGTCGGAATAGAGAACCGGTGGAACCACAAGTACTTTCCTCGTATACGGCTGAAATACGGGCTGGTCCCGAGATATCTGCCGGGCACCAGGGAAGGCCACATCCAGATGAAGTACGGTGCGCTTCTCCCTCGGTGGATAACCGACCTATACCTTCGCAGGACCCGCGGAGTGCCCTATCGAGAGTACACATACACGCTCTTTGGATACCGCAAGCTGCTCACCAGGGCTGGCCTTCGCAACCGTCGGTTCTACGTGCCTCGGCCTCACTACGGTCGAGTCGAGTACTTGCTCCCGCTGGTTCAGGAGGGAGATCCATTCCGACAGGACTGGATAGTGGAGACGAAACGCACCTTCTCTCAGCGGCCGGAGTCCTACTTTGCACACACCTACCTGATGACGGCTACCCCCGGGGACGAGGCGCCCAGTGTACTGGACAAGGTGGTACGCGAGGTCGCCACGAAGCTCGATCTGTCGACCCCTGTGACATTGGAAAACTCATTGTTCTCGGTCACTCCGGGCGGCAAAGCGATGCTCCACGTACGCCGCGGTGAAGGCCCTGACTATTTGGTCAGAATCGGCCTGGTCAGGACGGCGAGCGACTCCGTGCGAAGACACCACGAGGCCGTGTCAACACTGCGGGACTCGGAAGCCGGGACTGGGGTGAAGGACAGACTTCCTGTAACGCTCCTCGACGGCAGTGTTGGCGCTCACGCGTACTCGGTCGAGGTCCTCCATGAGGGAAAGAACGGGGATGATGTGATAGAGGCCGACTCTACTAGAGACCGGGTCATGGGGGACGCGTTCGGATTCGTTACCGCCCTCGCCTCTATGGGACAGCGCCTGCCCATGAATGACAGCCTCTTCGATCGACACGTCTCGGACTCGATCAAATCCGTCAAGGAGTGGTTCACGAAAACTGAGTGGGAAGGCTATGGGCCTTGGCTATCGTCGGTGGAGTCCGTCCTCCGCCGTAGGTTTGCCGACAACGAGATAGTCATTGTTCCGCGGCATGGAGACTTCGTCCCGGACAACTGTCTGACCAAGGCGGACGGGAGCCTTCTAAAGGTGCTCGACTGGGAGCACTACGAACCACACGGGCTGCCGATGCTCGATTGGGTCATTTTCCTGGGACGAGCCTACAGGCCGGATGTGAAGCGCGAGATGAAGGCGAAGGGTCAGGACCCGGATGCAGTCAGGATTCACGGCTACCCTGACATCTTCATGGAAGGTGGGCTCAACGAGCATCTCAAGAAGTACCTGGACGCCCTAAGCTTGGAACAGTCCCTTCTGGAGCCCCTCCTGTTCATGTGGTGGATCAAGCATCTTCAGGACTGGAAGCACCAGGCACTCTACCACCCGGAGTGGCGGCGGCTTAAGTTGTACCCCGTCATGGAGCGCCTAAAGACGCTGGCCGAAGTGCTGTGACGGGGCCACCAGCAGAGTCCACAACGGTGATGGGGAGAACAAGGATTGAGACCCGGCGACCGCCGAACGTCCTTCTCGTCAGCAGCAAATATCCGCCGGAATACTCCGGATCGGGACTCAGGGCTCACAAGACATATAAAAGGCTCGCCCGGAAGTTTGGAGTCCGTTTCGACGTTCTCTGCGGGTCAGTTACGTTCGACCGGAGCGAGAGTTACGAATACGATGGCGCCCGAGTCTTCAGGGTGACCCCAGGAGTGCCGTTCTTCTCAGGGCCGCCCGAGTCTGCCAATGACGGACACTCGCTCAGGCGAAGGGCAAGAGCCAAGCTAGACTACCTGTTCGAGATCCTGCGGGTATTCACCCACCTGCTGCCACAGCGCAAGAACTATGACCTGATTCACATATTCGGCAGTTCGCGCGTGACTTCGGGAGCGGTTTCTTTTGCGAAGGTCTTTGACATCCCGTTCATGCTGGAGATTACGTCCGATAGGCAGTCCCCGCACGTGTACGAGCCATGCATCGTAAAGTTGATACGTGGGTCAAGTTTCCCATCGTCGACCCAGATCGTCTGTGGCTCTGAGAAACAAAGAGAGATGTGCCGGCGACATGGATACGTCGACAACGTCTGGTGCCGGCCTCACCCCGTGGACGAAACGAAGTTTTTCCCGGAGGCGTCGCGGAAGCGAGAGTATCGCTGCAGATACACGGGGTTCCGCGAGGACGACACTGTCCTTTCCTATGTGGCCAAGTTCATGCCAACCAAGAACCAGCTTTTTCTGATCGACGTGATGAGGCTCCTGCCGGAGCGGTTCAAGCTTGTTATGGGTGGACCCGTGGTGACCTTAGGCCCCCTGTCGGGGCGTGATGTGAGTTACCTCGACGGTGTGAGGGGGACAATCGCACGTCACGAGCTTGGTAACCGTGTAGAGATCGTGGAGGGTTTTATCGATTCCCCCGCAGAGTTTATGAAGCTGGCAGACGTTTACGTTCTCCCATCGACGAGCGAGGGACTGCCCAATCCTCTGCTCGAGGCCGTGGCATGTGGAGTGCCTGTCGTTGCAAACCGCTTGGAAGGCATCACCGACACGTGGATCGATCCGGGTAAGAACGGCTTCGTCTCGGGCTTGGACCCCAGGGAGTTCGCTGATAAGGTCATCGCTGCCGCCCAAATCCCGGCAGCCAGCCTAGCGGAAGAGTCTCAACGGGCGCTGGCGGCTGCGTCTACCGAGGTCATCGACCGTCAGTATTGGGACCGGATCAAGGCTCTGACCGGGACGGCCTAACCTAGAAATGGCGATCAAACAGCAGGTTGAACGCACGAGTCGGAATGCACGCCTAGGCGCCGTAGAGACCGAGGGAGGCGGTCTGCGGAACGTCGGGCTCTTCCTTCGTTACCTCCACGAGGCCGTCGGGGTCAAGGTGTTCGTGTGGCTCGCCATCGTAGTCTGCGCCGCCGTCCTCGATGGCTTGGCCGTGGGTCTTTTCCTGCCCATCCTGGAGGGCGAGGATTCGGACAGCGCTTTTTCCCGCTTCATGGTGGGCGCATTCGATGCCTTTGGCCTCCGATACTCGTTGGGCGCCGCCCTTATCGCCATGGTCGCGTTCTTTGCTGTCCGCAGTGCGTTTATGGTGTTCCAGGAGATGTACGTCGCCAGGATCATCACTCGTCTGCTGGTCCAACTGAAACGGGGACTGATCACCAAGCTATTCGAGGCCGACTATCGCTACTTCGTGCGCAAGGAATCGAGTTACTTCATCAACGCGGCGACGATCGAGTACAACTCCGTCGCGTCGGCCTTCGAGAAATCCGTGAACCTGGTCGTAGCCGCCGGTTTCGCCGCGGTATATTTTGCGCTTCCGATGCTCATCAATCCCGTGCTGACCCTCGCGGTCTTGGCGCTCGGTATCCCGGCCCTGCTGCTTTTGAGGAGGGTTAACCGGCTAACGACGGAATACTCGATGACCTCAACGTCGATCAACGCCCGACTTCAGTCCTACCTGATTCAGGCATTGCGGAGCTACAAGTACCTCAAGGCTACCCACTCCAGCCGAAGGATCCTGGGCAGGACCGTGGAGACGGCAGAGCAACAGGGGGAGATTCGGTACAAGCAATCGGTCCTCTCGGCACTTGTGTCGAACGGTACCGAGCTATTCATGATGCTCCTGGTGGCAGGGCTGCTTTTCTACTATGTTGAAATCGAAGGAGTCCAACTCATTGAGGTCGTGTTCCTCCTCTTCCTGGTGAGGCGGGCTGTCGGTTTCGCCCTCCGGGTATACTCCGAGTACCGCAAATTCCTGGGAGCCTCCGGCAGCATCAGGGTGTTCCTGGACCTTGAGAGAGAACTGGAGGAGGAACGTGAGAAGATGGCCCCCGGAGGAGCCGTCCCTGACTTCGGGCAGCCGCTCCGGTTCGAAGCGGTCTCTTTCAGCTACGGAGACTCCGCCTACGTGCTTAAGAACATCGATCTGGTCATTCCACCGAAGCGAACGGTGGCGATAGTTGGCGCGTCGGGCGCCGGAAAGTCGACGTTGGTTACCCTCCTGACAGGAATACTGAGGCCGACTGAGGGGAAAATATATCTCGGTGGCCTGGATTACCAGGCATTCGATCAGGCCAAGCTGCGCCAAGGATTGGGCTATGTCACTCAGGAGAGCGTCATCTTCAACGACACCATCCGAAATAACCTCACGCTGTGGCAAATGGATGTCCCAGAAGAGGCGGTGAGGGGTGTCGCGGCGCGAGCGTACATCCAGCAGTTCATCGAGGGTCTCCCTGACAGCTACGACACCCTACTCGGTGACGATGGCGTAAACGTGTCCGGCGGCCAGAGACAGCGCATCAGTATAGCTAGAGAGCTATTCAAGGACGCGCAGGTACTGATCTTCGACGAGGCGACCAGCTCGCTCGACTCGAAGTCGGAGCGGGAGATCCAGCTCAACATCGACGACCTCCATGGTGAAAAGACGATCGTCGTGATCGCCCACCGACTCTCGACGGTCCGAAACAGTGACGAGATATACGTGCTCAAGGACGGAAGCATTATCGAGAAGGGATCGTATGCGGAACTCATAGTCCTGGGCGGCGAGTTCAAGTCCATGGTGGACCAACAGGCCCTCACGGATGATCCCTCGCCCGATTGAAGGTCCAATTGACTACGATCGTGGGATCCACGCCGATAGTTTGAGAGTCGGCAGCGCGATATTTGGGTCACTGAAGAAGGTTGGAGGCTACCAGGTATTCGCATACAACCTCCTCAAAGGGCTTGCCGAGCGCGGGCACTCCGTAACGCTGTTCGTTCCCGGCGAAGAGCGGTCCAGGAACAGAGCGTTCTACAACACGCTTCCATTCCGGGCGAAAGCGTTACCGCGTCCCTCGAATACACTGGCCAGATACTTTCCGATGGCGCTCAGGTCTTACATTCGTTACCAGAACACCGTGAACCGCTTCGATATCTGGCAGATCGTGGGCTCCTATCCCGCCGCCTATATCGTATCTACGTTGGCAGGTAAAGTGCCGTTGGTGCTCAGGGCGTACGGAGACGACATTCAGAAAGATGCAGGACTGAGCTACGGGTTGCGCCTCGACCGCCGCATTGAGCCGATCATCGTTAGAACTCTGAAGAAGATGGACCGAGTCGTCGCGCTCACGGAGACCATCGCAGAGAGCTACCGCGAGCTGGACGTGCCACTGTCCCGAATCGTCGAGATCCCCAACGGAGTGGACTCCGCAAGGTTCTCGGCCGTCTCAGATACGGCGGCTACTCGGCGGGCCTGGCAGGTGCCTTCGGAGGCGACCTTATTACTCACGGTCGGACGTCATCATCAGAAGAAGGGGTACGACTCGATACCCAGGATCGCCCGAATTCTTAAGGACCAGGGCCTGTCGTTCATTTGGCTGATCGTTGGGGCCGGGACTCAGCAGTTGGATGGCCTGATTCGCGACGCCCAGGTAGCGGACTTTGTGAAGACGCACCCGGCGGTCCAGATTTCGGACGCGGAGGATGGTCTTGTCCCAAAGATGCCGGCCGACAGGCTGGTCGAGCTCTACCAGGCGGCCGACATCTTCGTATTCCCGTCCCTGCTTGAAGGTTTCCCCAGGGTGTTGATCGAGGCGATGGCCGCGGGTGTCCCAGTGATCACGACGGATGCCCCCGGTTGCCGGGAGGTCGTGGAGCACCTCCGTACCGGAATGGTTGGAGCTGCGGGCGACGACCAGGCAATTGCAGGCCATGTGAAGGAACTCATCGACGACGGCGGATTGCGTAGGCGCCTTGGGGACAATGGGCTGGCCGAGGCGCGAAAGTATGATTGGGAAACGGTGGTTGGGCAGTACGAGGACCTGTACCGGTCCCTCGTTTCACAGACCGGCCTCGTCGAGAGCCCTTGATTGGAGCCAGCCCCATGCGCTTTGATCGCCGAGACCTGCCAGACGACGACTGGGAGCACTTTCTGCGGGCCCGTGATCTGGCACAGCTGATTGAGGAGTCCCCAAAGCCCTTGCAGGGACCAGTTCTAGAGGTCGGCTGTGGCGATGGGTTTCTGACCGGCTTGCTGCGAAGGCGTTTCGAAATGGTCGTCCCGATCGATATCCGCCCCAGGGCTCGCGTAAGCGGTGCGTGCGTCGCTGACGCTCAAACACTCCCCTTTCGGGACAATGCGTTTCAACTGATCTTCTCTTCCAACGTACTGGAGCACGTCAAGGACCCCACCACTTGCATGGCCGAGATGCGACGAGTGCTGCGTGACGACGGCTTGATGGTCCACACCATGCCGACCGTGACCTGGAAGGTGGCCCAGCTTGTCCTGTACCCATTGCACGTGCTTATTCACGTCGCCGCGCCGAAAGCTGTGGGGAAGCTTGCGCGACATCGGCAGGCGGTGCAGACCTCGTCCCGAACATCTCCACACTCGAGAGAGGCGGCCACGGTTCGGCGGTCCCGGCTACGTTCCCTGTTCATGCCTCCTGTGCACGGTGCTGCTTCATCGCATCGCAGAGAACTGAGATGTTTTAGGAAGAGGTCATGGGTGGAGCAATTCGAATTGAGTGGCTTGGAGGTTGTGAAGACGAGCCCTATGTTTCTCCACTCGGCCTACAGATTTCTGCCGTATAGAGCGTTGGATCTTAGGGGGACGATGTCTCGATTCGGGCTGGCATCCGTCCGAGCATATTGGGTCAGGAAGTCATGACAACGTGTGTTTGTTAGGGGCACCCTGTTCTGTCTTGGCGCCGGACGGCGTACGGCAACGGGAGGAGCGCTCCATTGAATGACAAAACAGCCTCATTCAAGTCCGAGCTAACGACTAACTACTACCAGGACTGCTATGTGGGAGGCGCGACTGAACAGAGAAGGCTAAACGCTCAGGCAGTAACTGACAACACCGTCGCCTTCTCACCCGGCTGGCAACCTCATCGCGGACATACGACCGTGCTCCGATATGCCTAAGGTGACCCCTGGCTCTCAGGCCGTGACCATATTCGCCACGACACAAGGTCGAGTCGTCCGAGGCGACGGTGCTCCACGTACCGGAGGCTCCGAAAAACAGATGCATCACATAGCCCAGATGCTGGGGAGTTGCGGAGTTACGGTGAGGTTGTTGACTCCGAATCCAGAAAATCAGGGCTCCAATTCGAACCAGAACGTTAGAGTGGTCAGCGCCTGGCACGCGCGGTTCCCTTTCCCTTTGAAGCTATTAACGTTGTTCTGGAAGATTCTGTCGTCGCCCTCTCCCATATATGTCAGGGGGCTTTCGCCCGTTAACCTGGCCGTGGTCTTGATTGGTCGTGGACTTGGCAAACGGATAGTGGTCGGTATGACGTCTGACCTCTCCTGTATCCGCCAATCGGGCAGGAGGGCCAATCTGGTGGCTTCACTCATCCTCAGACTTAGCTCGCAGGTTATCGCTCAGACGCAGATGCAGCGTGACCTGTTGCGGGACAATTTCGGGATTAAGGCCAAGGTATTTCAGAATATAGTCGGAGTCGAGGAGTACGAAACGGCACGCAAGGTCGGCTTTGGTGATCGCAGTATCGACGTACTATGGGTGGGCTCGATAGAACCGAGGAAAGGGTTAGAGAAGCTGGTGTCTGTCGCGGACCTTCTCCCGAACGTGAAGTTCACGGTCATCGGCGGACAATATCCCGGCTCGGCAGACTACTATGTGGACATGACGAAGGAACTGGACAGGCGCACAAATGTGGACATGAAGAGATTCGCCGATCCCAGGACGGTGCCAGGGTTGATGGGCTGTTCGAAGGTATTGCTCCATACGTCGGTCCCAATTCGGGAGGGGCTGACGAAAGAAGGATTGCCTAACGTCTTCCTGGAGGCCTGGGCGTCCGGTATGGCTGTGGTGTCTCTATATGTCGACCCTGACGGCCTACTGTCCTCTGGTGGATTGGGGTACAGGCCGGGTTCCGTACGGGACGCCGCAGAGATCATCGAGACACTTACCGATGACGAGGACCAATGGCGGACCCGGCAAGAGGTCTCCTATAGCTTTGTTCGTTCTCGTGACGTGGACTCCCCTCAGGTTCAGCACGAGTTCAGATCGATACTGACCGGTAGTCCGAGCCAGGTGAAAGAGTCGATGAAGACCGACGTCCGGCCGTAGGAAGACGTGCAATTGGTCAACGTTCGCACAAACAACGACGCTACGAATCTGCTGATCCTTGCCGTCCCCGTCGCTGCTGTAGGCTACCTGATGTACTGGCTGTTCGGTCTGGGATTCATCTTTGATCAAGTCCCGTTCCTAGTGGCCGGGATACTCCTGATGTTGGCGCTGAGGCGCCGGCCCTGGTGGCCAGCCGTGTTTCTGGTGGTACAGGTCCCGTTCCAGGGGTTGCTCCTCACTCGATTCGGCCTGATGGCTAACTTCCTGACGCTAGCGGCGGTCGGGGCGTTCATCTCGACTCAGGCTCCCGAAAGTCTTCCGCGCGTTCTGTTGGGGACCGGGGTACAGCGTTTGACAGCACTGTTGGTCGTCGGCATTTCGGTGTCGGTGCTCTGGGCCGACCATGATCTGACAACCATGGTCGCGTTGTTTCAGAAGGTCACTCTTTTCATCATAGTGGGGGCCATCGCCCACAGCTTTAAGGATCGGGGCCGGGTGACGACACTTATATGGGCGCTGGTAATGTCCACGACGGCAATGTATGCGTTGTCGGAGGCCGCGTTCTATTTTGGCCAGAACCTAGTTCCGATCAGCGGATCGGGGGTCGGAATACTGAATCTCGGTGACGCCGATGCTCCTGTCACGTACGGTTTGAGCGGAGTCGGTAGGAGTGTTGGTCAGAACCGATTCGCCTTCATGGCAATCCTTCCTATTACGCTGACAGTCGGTCTCATGCTGACGAAACGAGGAGGCTGGGGGGGTGTGGCCGCAATCGCGGCCTTAGTGATACT
>JAQBTI010000033.1 GCA_027624995.1 Chloroflexota bacterium | reverse complement strand
ACACCGCCTGATTATTTACACACTTTTTGAGGGTACCTCCTGGCACAAAAGCTGCCCGGCCCGGATGGAATCAAGAGCTTCTGCCCTGACACTTCAGCTAGTAGCGTGAACGGACTAGACAAGGATACCTAAGCCGGCCTGCGTAAAAAGGAAGGGGCCCTTCCGTGGAAGGGCCCCTTCGAGTTTAGTGTCAGCGACGTACCCGCCGGCACGCCGATAGCGGCGGGTCTAGTAGTCCATGGGAGGACCGGCAGACATTGCCGATTTCGCCTCGGGGGCATCGGTGATCAGCGATTCGGTGGTGATGACCATCGACGCGACGCTGGCGGCGTTAGAGATAGCCGCCCGGGTGACCTTGGCCGGGTCCATGATTCCACGCTTCAGGAGGTTGGTGTATTCGCCGGCCTCGGCATCGTAACCCCAGTCTCCTTCGCCCTTCAGGCTCTCGGCTAGAACAACCTCGCCCGATACGCCGGTGTTCTCGGCGATGAGCTTCAGCGGCGCCTCCAGTGCGCGCTCCAGTATGGCGATGCCTGTCTGCTCGTCCCCTGGCAGTTTCAGCGCCTTGAGGGCCACGCGGGCGCGGATGAGGGTCAGTCCGCCGCCGGGCACGATGCCCTCCTCGACAGCGGCGCGGGTGGCGGACAGGGCGTCCTCGACCCGGTGCTTCTTCTCCTTCAACTCGACCTCTGTGGCAGCCCCGACCTTGATGATCGCGACGCCGCCGGAGAGCTTGGCCAGCCGCTCCTGCAGCTTCTCGCGGTCGTAGTCGGAGGTGGTCTCCTCGATCTGCGCCTTGATCTGGTTGATCCGGCCCTTGATGGCGTCCTCTGAGCCCGCGCCGTCGACGAAGGTGGTGTCCTCTTTGGTGGCGACCACCCGACGGGCCCGGCCCAGGTCTTCGACGGTAACGGAGTCGAGCTTGCGCCCGATCTCTTCGCTAATGACGCTGGCGCCGGTCAGGACCGCCATGTCCTCGAGCATCGCCTTGCGGCGGTCGCCGAATCCAGGGGCCTTGATGGCCAGGACGTTCAGCGTGCCACGAAGCTTGTTGACGACCAGCGTTGCCAACGCCTCGCCATCGAGGTCCTCAGCCACGACCACGACGTTCTTGCCGATCTGCAGGATCTTCTCCAGCGCGGGCAGAAGGTCCGCCACAGCCGAGACCTTCTTGGCGGTGATCAGGATGTAGGGGTCCTCGATCTCGGCCTCCATCCGCTCCTGATTGGTGACGAAGTAGGGGGAGATGTATCCGCGGTCGATCTGCATCCCTTCTACGAACTCCTGCTCGTAGGCGATGCCCTTGGACTCCTCGACCGTGATGACGCCGTCCTTGCCGACCTTCTCCATGACCTCTGCGATCAGGTTACCCATCTCTTCGTCGTGGGCCGATAGGGACGCGACCTGGGCGATCTGGGCCTTGCCCTCCACAGGGGTGGACATCTTCTCGATGTGGTCCCGTAGGGCCGCTACGCCCTTGTCGATGCCGCGCTTGATGGCCATTGGGTCTGAGCCGGCGGCGATGTTCTTGAAGCCCTCGTGGATAATGGCCTTTGCCAGAACGGTCGCAGTGGTGGTGCCATCGCCTGCCACGTCGTTGGTCTTGCTGGCGGCCTCTTTCAGAAGCTGGGCGCCCATGTTCTCGAAGGGGTCTTCGAGCTCAATCTCTTTGGCGATGGTGACGCCGTCGCTACAGACCTGGGGCGGTCCGAACTTCTTGTCCAGTATGACGTTGCGGCCCCTGGGGCCCAACGTCACACCGACGGTGTCGGCCATGATGTCTATCCCGCGCTTCATCGCGGCCCGTGCTTCCTCGCTAAACACTAACTGCTTTGCCATCGTGCTCCTTTCAGTGAGCGTGTAATTATTATTTCGGTACTGTACGACTCTCGGCGGTCTTGGAGTTACTTCTTGAAGAGGATGTCGTCCTCGCGGACCACGAGGTAGTCCGTGCCGCCCTCTTTGTACTCGGTGCCCGAGTATTGGGAGTAGACGACGATGTCTCCGATCAGGACCTCCATCGGGATGCGCTTTCCATCGTCAGCAAGCTTGCCGGGTCCAGTGGCCACAACCTTGCCCTCCTGGGGCTTTTCCTTGGCCGTGTCGGGTATGTATATTCCACCCGCGCTCTTCTGCTCGTTGTTCTCGATGGGCTTGATAACTACCCGGTTTCCCAGCGGCTTGAACGTTACTGCGGTCTTCGTTGCCATTCAGTCCCTCCTCCTAGTTTATTGTTTGTTGGTTGGTTGACTAGCAGTCTCAAGGCGAGACTGCTAACCGACAAAGAATAACGAATCCGCTGACCCGTGTCAACAGGATTCTGACGATGCCCGTTTTGCCCGTATCGCAGGCGTTCCTGCGCAGCGGCAGACGCGACGGATTGTTGACGGTCGCAGCTAGCAGCGCCTATCATCGACGCATGCTTCATTCGCAGGAGGCGTCGCCCTTGGCCACCGGGATCGGGATATCACGGTCGCTGCTGACCGCGCTGCGTCCGAAGCAGTGGACCAAGAACCTCCTTATTTTCCTGGCCGTATTCTTCACCATCAACGAGGCGTGGGATCCCGGAGACCTGCAGGACCTCTTTTCGGTCTTGGGCCGAGCGACGCTGGCAGTGCTGATCTTCTCCGTGCTGTCTGGCGCTGTATACCTGGTGAACGACCTCGTAGACATCGACCGGGACCGGTTCCATAGAAAGAAACGGCTGCGGCCGATAGCGTCGGGGCGGCTGCCCATCCAGGTCGCCAGGTCCAGCGCCGTCTTGCTAGGGCTCGGCGGGCTTGCCTGTGCTTTCGCGCTGGAGGGCTCGGTCGGGTGGGTCGCGCTGGGCTACATTCTGACGATGTTGTCGTACAGCTTTGTCCTTAAGCGGATCGTCGTACTTGACGTCCTGGCCATCAGCGCCGGCTTTGTGCTTCGTGCGGTTGCGGGGGCGGCCGTTCTCGACGTGCCGATTTCGTCCTGGCTCTACATCTGTACCGGGCTCGGCGCGCTGTTCATCGCCCTGTCAAAGCGTCGTTGCGAGCTGGTCGACGCGGGCGATGGCGCCGCCGATCAGCGAAGTACGCTGGCCCAATATACGCCTCATCTGCTGGACCGCCTCATAGCGGTGGTGGCGGTCGGCGCGGCCGTCGCATACGTCCTGTACACTGTGACGGCGTCGAACCTGCCCGACAACGATTCCATGCTGCTGACGGTGCCCTTTGTGCTGCTGGGGCTGGTACGGTACGTCTATCTGGTGCAAGTGAAGCATATCGGCGAAGCGCCGGAGGAGCTATTGACTTCGGATGTCCCGCTAATCGTGTCTGTCGCTCTGTGGCTGGCTGTGACCGCGACCGTGTTGGTCGCCTTCCGAGGATAGGGAGTCGATGGTCCCGCCAGGCGATCTTTTTGGATCGATACCGATCTGGATAGCAGTCTACGCGGTCTCTGCGGGCGTATTTGCGCTGTCCGGGCTGGTTCTCTATCTTCGAGTGTTCCGCCTTGTACTCGTCGGAAGGAACTCAGGTCGTCTCGACCGGCCGTTCCAGCGGCTGGTCGGGGCGGTACCACTCATATTCGGCCAGCGCAAGGTCCTTTAGAGCGTCTCGCTGCGCCGCGACCGGGCCGGACTCGCCCACTTCCTGATCTTCTGGGGCTTCCTGTCGTTCCTGGCGAGCTATCTGTTGCTCATTTACGGAGACTCAATCTCGGACGGCTTCTCCGCCTGGCTCCTGACGGACCGAGGCATAAAGGTCTTCGCCGCATACCTAGACATCCTAGCGCTGGGCTTTTTTGTCGTGCTGGCCTGGGCCGCAATCAGGCGCTGGGCAGTGAGGCCGAGTCGGCTAGTGTTCGACCTGACCCAGAAGCGGGAGTCGGCGATCATACTGGTTCTGATCGCTCTGCTGATGGCGTTTACGCTTCTGACAGAGGCCTTCTACACGGCCGCGGGAGGAACGGGGCCCCACGCCGACGCCCTGGTCGGCTCCGTGCTGGGGGACCTGCTGGTAGAGGCCGGGGTTGGTGAGAGTGCGGCATCCGATCTTCAGGCGTTCTCGTGGTGGACCCACCTCCTCCTGATACTCGGCTTTTCGGTATACATTCCCCTATCAAAGCACATGCACATCGTCGCTTCGCCTCTGAGCTTCGTCTTGCGGTCGCTCGAACCGCGTGGGACGCTGGCGACGCCGATGGACCTGGAGACGGCAGACAGTTTTGGGGCCGCAAAGGCATCTGAGTTCACTCAGAAGGAGCTGTTGGACGGGTTCGCCTGCGCGGTCTGCGGCCGGTGCACCGATAGCTGTCCGGCCAACCTGACGGAAAAACTCCTGTCGCCGATGCACATCGTCGAAAACCTCAAGGAACACGTCCTTGAATCGAGGTCGGAGTCAAAGCCCTTGATCGGAGGGTGGATCCCGGAGGAGGCCCTGTGGGACTGCCTTACGTGCGGCGCATGTGTCCAGGAGTGTCCGGCGGGCGTCGAGCATATCAACCCTATCGTAGACATGCGGCGGCACCTGGTGATGGAGCGGGCGGAGATGCCGGAGACGGTCGCCAACGCGCTCATGAGCCTGGAGCAGAGAGGCCACCCGTGGCGCGGCACGACGTACACGCGGACCGATTGGGCCGAGGGGCTGGCAGTTCCGACGCTGGCCGAGCACCCGGATGCGGAGGTACTGTTCTGGGTCGGTTGCACAGCGGCGCTTGAGCAGCGGAGCCAGAGCGTCGCACGAGCGATGGCCGCGGTCCTGAAGCGGGCCGGCGTCGACTTCGCGATTCTTGGTGCCGAGGAGGGGTGCACGGGCGATCCGGCCCGCCGCATGGGCAACGAGTACCTCTACCAGATGCTGGCCGCCCAGAACATCGAGACGCTGGACCGCTACAACGTCAAGAAGGTCGTGACGATCTGCCCACACTGCTTCAACAACATCAAGAACGAGTATCCTCATCTCGGCGGCAACTACGAGGTGATGCACTACAGCGAATTCGTCGCCGGGCTGGTCCGTGAGGGCAAGATCAGGCCAGTGATCACAGTGGAGTCGACGGTCGCATACCACGATTCGTGCTACCTCGGGCGTCACAATGGTGTCTACGATGCTCCGCGCGAAATCGCCGCTGCCGTCCCGGGCTTGAAGCTCGTCGAGATGGAAAGGCGCAGGGAGCGTGGGTTCTGCTGCGGCGCGGGCGGCGGTCACATGTGGATGGAGGAGAGCCGCGGGCCCCGTGTGAATCATGCCCGTACGGACCAGTTCCTTGAGACGGGCGCGGACACCATCGGCGTCTCGTGCCCGTACTGTCTCCAGATGTTCGAAGAGGCTATCGGCAGCAAAGAGCTCCAGGGCGAGAAGCGGGCCAGGGATCTGCTGGAAGTGCTGGCGGAGAGCCTCGGGGATGAGGAGGTAGAGTCAGGGCTCTCCGATTAGTCGATACTCAGCGTCGTTCTGCTCCTCAGAACGACAGGTCTAAGCTTAATTCGGAGATGGGCCTAACTGCATGCCGGGCGAACTCTATGGCGACTGCTTCTCGCCGGTGTCGGAGGCGCGCTGGATGGCGTCGAGGAGCCTATGTCTGGTGACCGCCGAGTCGAAGTCGGGCTCGACCCGGTCTCCGGAGCGGATGGCCTCGCCGAAGCGTCGCCACATCTGGGCTACGTTGAAGGGCGGGCCCTCGGGCACGGCGTCCGGAACCCACGTCAGGCGCTCGGGGATTGGGAGCTCCGCAAGAGCTGAGTCCTTCGATTTCCCGCCGCGAACGACATTCGTCCCCAGATGTGGGTGTTCGGCGGCTCCAAGGGCCAGCGTCCCATCGGTCCCGTAGACATCCAAGCGGAAGCCGCTGCCGTGCCACGGGATGCTCGCTACGTGTATGGAGACGACCGCTCCGCCCTCCAGCGTCCCGCTCACCAGCACGTTGTCTGGCGACGTAACGTCCAGCGTGCGGCCGGTATCGGTCTCGGGCCACTGTTTCACGCGAGTCTCGACGACGGCGGAGACTTCCTTGAACTCGCCGAGACAAAAGCACATGGCATCTATCACGTGACCGGAGCTGATGGTCAGCGTCGTCGCGCCAAGGTCGTTGTCTCCTTGCCATGTCCGTGCCGAGGTCTTGCTGAGCAGCCCGGACCCGAACTGATTGAGCCGGACCGAGAGTACGTCACCGACATACCCGTCCGCTATCAACTCCTTGAGCCATAGGTACTCGGGTGCGCACCTGGACTGGAGGCCGACCAGCGTCCGGACGCCCTTATCCCGCGCCAGGGCGGCCATCTCCTCGGTCTCGGCCAGGTTGGCGCCCAGAGGCCACTCTGTGTAGACGTGTTTCTCAGCCTCCAAAGCGTCCGTGGTGGGCCCGTGATGTAATGGGACGCGGACCGATACGCAGACTATGTCGACGTCCGCTTGCGCCAGCATCTCCCGGTAGTCGTGGAAGGCCATCGCGGCCCCGAACTTGGCTGCGGACTCTCGGGCCGTCTCTTCGTGGGCGGTGCAGACGGCGGCCAGCTCGAATTCGGGCAGTGCCAGTAGGGCAGGTAGGTGCGCCCTTGGGGACCACCCACGCGTGACATTGGCACCGATGATTCCCACTCGTAGTTTGTCTGGCATCGCAAGGCCTCCTGGAGCGTTCTGTATTGTCGGTACGGAGACTAGTAGCCCTTCCTCTTGTCGACGACGCTCAGGAGGGGCTCATCAGCCAGGAATCGCCGGAGGTTGTCGCAGAAGAGGCCGACGACGCGGTCCATTCGGTTCGGCGAGCCACCGGCGGCGTGTGGAGTGATTATCACGTTCTCCATGTGCCACAGCGGGTGGTCCTCGGGTAATGGCTCTTGAGGTGTCACATCGAGGCCCGCTCCACCGATCGCGCCTGTCGTTAGGGCCTCCATCAACGCCTTCTCTTCTACGATCTTGCCCCTGGTGACGTTTATCAGTAGTGCGTGATTGCGCATCCGTGCGAAGGCCTCTTTATCGAACATGCCCTCGGTCTCGGGGGTTAGCGGCGCGCCGACAGCCACGACATCGGACTGCTCAAGAAGATCGTGGAAGCGGTCCATCTTCCAACAGGCCTCTACGCCGGCCGGCAGGTCGATATTCTCAGGGTCGACGGCTATGATTCGCATCCCAAAGCCCTTGGCGCGGATGGCGATCTCGCGTCCCGTCCCGCCCAGGCCGACGATGCCCATGGTGAGGCCGTCCAGCTCCCACGATGCGTTTCGTATGGGCATTCTCTGGTCCCAGGTGGGCTTTCGAACAGCGGTCGCGATACCGCGCGTCAGGCCCAGCAGCAGCGCCATGGCGTGGTCGGCCAGGTGTATGCCTACGGTGCCCTTCTCGCTGGTGAAAACGACATCACTCTCGACGAATTCCGGAAACAGGGCCGTGTCAACGCCTGCACCTGTGGACTGGACCCAACGCCGGCTATTCCCTCGGGAGAACATGCCCTCGGTCAGCCGTCCGAAAACGACGTCGATGTCGGGCATGGCCTCCAGGACCTCGCCCTCGGACGAGAGCTGGACGAGCTCGATCTCAGGTGAGACCTCGTCGATCTGCCTGACGTAGTGATCGTCGAGCTTCAGGTTGAGCAGCACATTCATTGAGGCCTCCTCGTGGCACGATACTACACGATTCGCTTGTTCCATCGCTGGGGCGGGGCATAGAATCGGTCTCACAGTCTCCACAGGAGCAGGGCAATGGAAAAACGAGTGCTGGGATGGACCGGACACGAGAGCAGCCTAGTGACTCTGGGCTCGTACGTGTTCACCCGAATTCCCCAGGACGAGGCCGACAAGGCGATGGAGCTTGCCCTCGAACACGGGGTTAACCATATCGATGTCTCGCCGAACTACGGTGAGGCCATGGAGCGACTGGCACCGTGGATGCCCCGGATCAGGGAACAGGTATTTCTTGGCGCAAAGACTAGCAAGCGGTCCAAGGATGAAGCCTGGGAGGACATTCGGAGCTCCATGCGCCGGCTTGGAGTCGATTCTTTCGACCTATTTCAGCTCCACGAGGTCACCAAGATTGAGCGACTCGACGAGGTGACCCGGCCCGGAGGGGCGCTGGAAGCGCTAGTCGAGATGCGGGAACAGGGTCTGACGAAGTGGATTGGCATAACCGGGCACCACACGGCTGCACCCAAGACCCATCTCGAGGCCCTCAACCGGTTCGATTTCGATACCGTCATGTTCGAGGTGGGTGCTGTCCACTATCGCAACCCTGAGTACCGTCGGGACGCGGAGGAGCTCCTAGAGGTGGCGCGGACTAAGAACGTCGGCGTCCAGACTATCAAGATGCTGATGCGGGGTGGACGAGGAGACGGGGAGAGTGACATGAATGTGGGCTACGACCCTCACCGAGAGCAGGACGATATCGACCGGGCGCTCTGGTGGCTCTTTTCGCAGCCAATCCATACCGCGCCCACCACCGGGGAGGCGAAGCTTTGGCCTCAGATTCGGAGTGCTGCTTAGCGGTTCCGACCACTGAGCGCCGAGGAGCAGGAGGATGTAGTCGCGAGCCTGCAGCCCACGGCTTCTGCACCGCCTCACGGAATCCTGGCCGTAGATTAGGAGCGACGAGTGCGATCAGACTGATCCTCGCTGGATGCGAGTACGCGGGCGGGAGCACGATGGCGCGGGCCATCGCGGAATGGATGCTCCGTGAGCTATCGTCGGACGGCGTTCGTATTCACGATCACTGGGTGTACCCGTACATCGCCGACCATGACCCCACTACCTGTTTCGTCTTGGGTCCTAGCGGCATCATCTCTGAGGAGTGGCGCTACGGCTTTGTCGGTACCAGCTACGACAGTGCCAAGCTGACGGAGGAGTGGGCGTCCGAGGTCCGGGCCCTGAATCCGTGGTTGCTGGAGCAGCTACAGCGCATCATGGTCTGGCGTCACATGCATCACACGGTGATAGCCGAGGAGTGGGACAGTATCCAGGTAGGACTTCACTACGCGGAGGCGGTGTACGCACCGCTCTACTATGGGTACGGCGAGCCGGGGTCGTTCGCGGACCGCCGCCGACGAGCGAGAGAGTGGGACCGGTCGCTGCTGGAGTTTGCGCCTGAGACGGTGCTGGTGCTGCTCCGCGCGACTCCGGAGGCGATACGCAAGCGGATGAGCAAGGCAGCTCGGCCGGACCGAATGCCAAGAGAAGAGGACATCAAGCAGGTAATCGACCTGTTCGAAGAGCAGTATGCCGAATCTGAGCTTAACCACAAGGTGGCCATCGAGACCAGCGGGGTGACGGTTGAGAAGTCCGTCGCCGAGTTCGCCCGGAAGGTGCAGCCTTTCCTAACAGAGGAGGAACGGCGGAGGATGCCCGGGTCTGGGGGCTAGGTGTAGGTGGCCTCGGGACCTCGGGCTGTGATCTTTCCAGCGGCAACCAACTCGACTACGTCTTCGAGGTCGTCCAAGTAGGCGTCTACGTAGGGCTCGTGGCCGGGCGACTGCATGAAGTGGATGGCCTTGAACGGGATGGAGTCCTTGGATACCATCCAGCCGCGGTCCTCCATTCCCGTGGCGATTGCGTAGATGTCCATCGTCGTCGACGTATAGGCGAAGAGGGACATGTCGGGTTTGCCAAGTACGGTCAGGCCCTCGATGGCGTTGATGCGTTCCTGGAAGCGCCTGATGTAGCGCATCGTCCCGTCGACGAGCCTCAGGTAGCCTTCCTCTCCCAGGTAGTTCAGGACAGCCCACGCGGCGGCGACCGCCCCACCCGGCCTGCTGCCCGCGATGGTCGGGGTCGTGTAGTAGCCTTGCGGCCGCTCCGGCGGTCCGAAGTCGAATACCTGGTACTCAAATATCTCGGGGTCGCGGGAGAGTATCGACGAGGCCCCCTTCGCCGTGTATCCGAACTTGTGGAGGTCGGCGGAGATGGTGGTCACGCCGGGGACCCGGAAGTCCCACGGGGTCACTTCGTAGCCCAGCTTCTCGGTGAAGGGCAAGAAGTAGCCGCCCACGCACGCGTCGACGTGGAAACTGATGTCGCGCTCCTCGGCCACCGCTGCCATCTCGGGAATCGGGTCGACCATGCCTAGGACCGTGCTGGGGGCCGAGCCGACCATCAGGACCGTGTTGTCGTTGACCGCCGCATGGTACGCGGGAACGTCGACGACGCCCTCCTCGGTTAAGGGGGTCGATACGAGTTCAAGCCCGAAGTATTCGGCCGCCTTCTGAAACGAGGGATGTGCGGAAGCGGGCGCCACGATCTCGGGCTCCGTCACCTCGGGCCTCAGGGCCCTGGCGCGGTCGCGGGCCGACTTCACGCCCAGCAGGTTGCTCTCGGTCCCGCCGGACGAGATCGCGCCGACGGCGTTCTCCCCGTGGAGGAGGCCCGCGGTCATCTCGATGACTTCGCGCTCGAACCGAGCGGTGCTTGGAAAGATACCGGGGTACAGCGCGTTGACCGAGAAGAAGTCGAGGTAGGCCTGTTTGGCCACCTCCAATACGTCGTCGCCGGCGGGGTACGAGACGCCCGCGGCGAGGCGCTCCTTCCACTGCTTGTCATTGCGGGCCATCTCCCGCATGGTCTCGCGCAGGTCCGGTGCGGGGATGCCCTCTCTCGCTAGCTTCATTTCAGACCACCCTCGTGTGCTAGGGTCAGTATACAGCGACGGCCGCGGCGCCATCGGATTGACGGCCCAGCGAGTCGAGGACGAAGTTGATTGTAGTTGTCTTACCCGATCCCCACGGCCCCTGCAGAGAAAAGACGAACCCCTCGTCCGCGTCCATTGTGCAAATCGCTTTGGCAATAAACTCGGCAAACGCCCTTCGTTCGAGTTGATCGTTCGAGGGATCCCGAAGGGGCGTGTCGTATAGGAGCCGGATTTCGTCGCCGGAGTCGTCTTGACGCATGGGCTTCGCTCAACGGAGCGCAGCGGAATTGCCGTCCGAGTGCAGCGCCTTGTTATGCACGACTAGCCAGCCAAGCCTGCGCGCCTTTTGACTCAGACGGAGAAATGTCGAAATCACCCACCCCATTGGTGTGCTACATTGTATTTCGCCCAGGCTTGTGCTACATTGTAGCTCACAATAGGAGTTCCAAATATGCCAACCAAACCCACAACTACAATACGTATCGATCCAGACCTCAAGAAACGAGCTGGCGAGATATTCGACGACATTGGCATAAGTATGTCCGCTGCAATCAACACCTTTCTTAAGGCGGTGGTTCGTGAGAGAACCATGCCATTTGATATAAAGACCGATCGCCCAAAGCCACACACAAACTCTGGAAATGCAAAACTTAATCATGCGTTCATCGTCAAGAAGGATGAGTTTTATACCCAGTACGAAGACGTTGAAAAAGAAATGCTGAATCACCGAAAACAACTAAAGGGAAAAACCATACTTTGTAACTGTGACGATCCTTTTGAGTCGGCCTTCTTCCGGTTTTTTGTAATTCATTTCAACAGAATCGGGTTAGCAGGTCTAACGTCCACCTGCTATGCAGGATCCCCAATGGCGGGGCGAGAATATCCCCTAGAGGGCGGAACCAGTGCCTACAAAGCGGTAGTAACCGAAGTACGTGACGATACTATTGTGAGGCCGGATGGCTCCCTGGATTTAGAGTCTTTGTTTGCTATGCCAGGCAACTCTCTCGTGCATCTCGCTGGTGACGGAGATTTTCGATCAGACGAATGCGAAGCTTTGTTGGCAGAAGCCGACATCGTGGCCACCAACCCGCCTTTCAGCCTCTTCCGTCAGTACATCGACCTGCTGGTGCGTTACGAAAAAGATTTTATTATCCTAGGGAACATGAACGCTACAACAACCAAAGAGATCTTCCCCCTCTTCCGTGACAATAAAGTCTGGTATGGAGAATCCATCCGCTCCGGGGATCGCAAATTTTTCGTGCCCGATAGCTACCCGCTAAACGCCTCCGGCTGCGGTATTGACGAGAATGGACGACGCTTCATCCGGGTGACGGGCGTACGCTGGTTCACCAATCTGGAGACTAGCAGACGGCACGAGCCTTTAGAACTGACTCACCTCTACAGTCCGGACGAATATCCACGTTACGAAAACTATAATGCTATCGAGGTTGGGCGGACCCAAAATATTCCCATCGACTACGAAGGAATTATGGGGGTGCCGATCACCTTCCTCGACAACTACAGTCCAGATCAGTTTGAGATCATTATGCTTGCAAACGGTAACGCACACAGCAACGTGTCTTCCAAGACCCTTTCAGAGGCAATGTATCGTCAGCATCCTGAGGACAAGGGAGGTGTCGGTATCATTAACGGCCAACGCTCCTATGCACGAATCCTGATCCGCAAGAAATCCTTATGATCTCCCTATTGCGCGTTCCCTGCTCGTATCAGGGCGGCAAGCAGCGCGTAGCAGCTCAGATCGTCAGCCATTTGCTCAAGGCCGCTCCAGGGCCGAACTCGCGATTCTACGACCTATGCTGCGGATCTGGCGCGGTGTCCATCGAACTGGTTAACAGAGGCGTCGACCCATCACGCATTTGGATGCTCGACATCAGCTCGTGGGGCACTTTTTGGTCCGCCATTGGCTCCGGCACATTCAACATGGACGCTTTTGATCAGTTTTTGTCCGACTTACCGAGTGATAAACGTGACTTCAAGGCTTACATGTCGGCGCTATCGGCACTCCCAGTAGGTGACCATGAAGTAGAACTTTACCCACTGCTTCAGGCTTGCTCCTTTGGGGGAAAGCAAATTTGGCGCAACGGCGAACGCTGGGCGAATGCCTGCTTCCGGGACTACTGGGAGCCAACCGCGACTAGCATACGCCGCAGCCATGCTAATCCGATGCAACCTTCCCCGACTGAATTGCGACGCCGAATCGATGCCCTCGTGAATGGCATGAGAGGAGTGACTTGCCTCAACATGGATATCATGACGGCCCCTAGTGCCCCCATTTCCAACAATGCTGTGGTGTATGTTGACCCGCCATATCAAAGCACTACAAGGTATGCATTCAGATTCGATGTCACATCGTTCATAAACCGCTTCCGCGAAGTGAATCAGGTTCCGTTGTTCGTTTCCGAAGGAATCCCGCTGAATGACAACGCTTTGATGCTCAAATTCGGCGGGGCAAACGGCGGCATTAGCGGAATTCGGAAAGTGAAACACCAAGAATGGCTAAGTCGCTTCTAGCAGCCCAAACTGCTTAGAATTTCCTGTAGCCCCGTTTCGAGCCAAGATACGTGAAGCCGCCTTGAAATTCTCAAGCTCAGCTTCCGGGAACACAGACATGAAGTAGTAATCACCCTGAATCTTAGTAAAGGTGATTACCTTCTTGACCAAGTAGTGCTCCTCGCCTTTGGCTTTAAAAGCGTCAGTGATCTTTATTTCAGAAGAGCTAATTTCCTTGATCT
>JAQBTI010000032.1 GCA_027624995.1 Chloroflexota bacterium | reverse complement strand
CCCCAAAATGAGGTTACTGACATAATCGCTCAACGCTAATCCCTGACCTTTTCCCTTGACAACGACACCTCTGCCCGCGCCTGTATATCGTGCTGGGCAGTTCGACGCTCATGATGGCGATAGGCTCTCCATAGATGTCCCTGAGGACCGTGTATCCTCGGACCCGGTCGTCATCGAGGCGTCTTACGACCGTTGAATCATCCTCCGAAGCTGCCACCAGCGCTTCTTGAAAGTCTGGCGGCATCTCAGGCTTACTTACTCCCCAGACTTCCAAAGCCAATTGAGTTGACCGGCTAATGCCATCAACCCGGGCATCGTTCAGCTGGCGTACGAAGAGCATGGTGCCACCGACCGGACTGCCGGTGGAGCTGTCGGGGATCGGCCTCGAGGACAGTAGCATTGGTCCTTCAGGGAGACTGATCAGCCCGGTCAGATTGCTATCCGGAGAAGAGTGGCGAAGGAGTAGGTCTCGATCTGCGAAGTGCTCTCTGAAGCTAACTGGCAATGCAAAATCCATCCCAGTGTGGAGATCAACGGCTTTGCTGAAGATTATACTGTCAGACGAGTCAAATATGATTGTGAAGTTGATCTCCGAATTCGTGAAAGCCTCGGTCAGTAGACGCGACAACGTGGCATCGGGCTCCGCTTCGACATTACTGACATCTACCAAGTTGACCCAGTTCTGAAGGTTCGCATCGAGCTCGTCGAGATCGTCGGACAGGGCGTTCTGCACCCGAAGGATGCTGAGCTTGACGTTGTCACTCTCCAGGCTGTCGTAGCTGTTTAGCAAGACGACCCGCGACACGAGGTACACGGCCGTAAGCAGGCCTATGAATGTGGCCAGAAGGACGCCGAACACTTTGATGCGTAGTGTCATTTTCCCGCCGTCGATCGGTCCCAGTAATGTGGATAGTCTAGCGGGAGTTCACACGAAATGTCGACGGTTGCGAGCGACGTGTCTGGCTACATCGGGCTAGGCTGCCAGCTGTATGGCCCCACGGCGGGTCATGTCCTTAGAGACCTGCTACAATCGCGCCCTCCAAATCGTCGGCTCTCCACGTCTCAAGAAAGCTCAAGGCTAAGTGGCGCGGTCTCAGCAGGGTGTCTAGGTGTCGGACAACATATTCCTTCCTACGGGAGTGGAGGTCCGGTACGTCTTCCTTGAACGGCACAGTATCTGGCTCGAAGTATCCAACAGTAGCTTTCCCAGGTTCAACCGCAACCCGAATACCGGGCACAAGGTCGCCGAGGACGCGGAGATGCGGGTGGCGAACAGGCAGGTCTTGCGCGACAGCGCAGGATGGCCCCGCGTCCTGCTCCCTGTTATTCGCTCGTAGGCGTTCATGTTGAACGTCCCGACTGCGGCGACCGGGCCGTTCCAGTACCGAGACTTCCGAGTCCTCAGTCTCGGGACAGTCCTCAGTTCCCTGGGCATCACAGCTGAGTCGCTGGTCGTCGGCTGGTTCGTGCTGAACACGACAGACTCGCCGTTCATGGTAGGGCTCGTTCTGGGCCTGCGAATGGTGCCGAATGCGTTGTTCGGGGTCCCGGCGGGAGTGGTGGCCGACATCGTCAACCGGCCTCGATTCATCGCGTTCCTAAGCGCTGCCATGGCGATCCCGACGGCGGCACTGGGACTGCTGATCATGGCCGATGCCGCAGAGCTGTGGCACGTGATCGTGCTGACCTTTGTTCTCAGTACTCTCCAGGTCTTTGACAATACTGCCAGGGCAAGTTTCGTCTACGACATCGTCGGCAAGACCGCCGCCATCCAGGGGCTTGCGACGATGTCCCTGATGGGGCGAATCGGGAGAGTGGTCGGCGCACTGGCAGTGGGCTTCATAATTGCGCGCCAGGGACAGGATGCCGCTTTCTTCGTGGCGTCCGCATTTTTCGCTCTCACTGCCGTCACGATGATCGGCGTGCGTTCCAGAGGCCAGGCGGCTCCGGTCGTCCGTGTATCGGCCCGCCGGGCCATCGGAGAGTTCGCCGGGGAGCTACGCACGAATCGAGTCCTCCTCACATTGGTCGCCACGACAGGAGCAGTCGAGATATTCGGCTTCTCTCACAAGGTGCTGCTCCCAAGCCTGGCCAGGGACGTTCTGGACGTTGGGGCCGAAGGGCTCGGGATTATGAATGGTGTTGGATCGCTCGGAGGAGTCCTAGGGATCGTGTTCCTTTCGGTCGGGGGTCAGACCACGCGAAAAGGCATGGCATACCTTGCCACTATCCTGGTGTTCGGTGTCTGCTTGATGTTGCTCGGTGTAACTACGAGCTTCTTGCTCGTGCTCCTCGTCCTCGCCATGCTCAACGCTATGATGGCTCTCTCCGACACGCTGTCTCAGGGCCTGATGCAACTGGCGGTGCCAAACGAGTTTCGCGGAAGGGCGATGGGATCGTGGATGCTTGCGCTCGGGGCAGGACCGCTTGGTACGCTCCAAATGGGAGCCCTCGCGTCCCTGGGCAGTGTCACCCTGGCCTTGTCCGTCAACGGCCTAGGACTGGTGGCCCTAGCCTTGGCCATCACAGCGATTGCCCCCCTGGTGCGGAGGATATAGCCGTTTGCATTGCGCAGCGGGTGGGTCTGCCCCTCGACTTAGCGCAAAGTCCGGTCGCGTATCACCCGAAGGCCTAGATAGCCAGCCCCAACGACCAGTACAGATAGCCGGCGATCCCTGCGCAACTCACTTCGCACGGTCGAAGTACTGGGGCACGGAGTTGGTAGTGGAGCCAAGAGGAATTCTCAGCCCAAACCATTGACCGGAGAGAACATACGTGCTATTCTATAGCTCAGAGGCCGAGCCGAGTAGGGCCGCCTCCCCAGTCTACCGCCGTAACCGAGCGGCCGGTTCAACGCAAAGCTGAACGAGACAAACCGAGACTCTATGAGACACTCCCCCGCGCGCGAAGGCCTATGTCATCGGGCCCGCACCCCGGACTTCAGTCCGGGGAACGTGGCCCATCTGTGCTCCACCGTGTTCGAATCGGCTACCATTCGCACCCCACTCGTGCCCACTCCTGTACCGCTGGAGCGTCGGGCGACAAGCTAAACGGAACAGAACAGAGCAAAACGGAGCCTCCCAGAGATTCACTGGTGCCTGCCAGACACGCTGTCGCCTGCAACCATGGACTTCAGCCCCGGGAATGTGATCGGAGTCCCGGAACTTGGTTTCCTTGCATGATTCGCTCGCCCATATCTTGCGGACCGCTCCGCGATAACTATGCGCCGAGGTCGTCCTGATCGGCCAGCTATCGGACGCCGTCGACGGCGGTCTGCCGCCCATCTCCAACGACTGACCGACCACTGGAGCTTGACATATCTCGGCGGGCAACGGGTCCTCCTTTGTGGCTTTACATTGTGCGTCAGAGCAGCGGCTCAAGATAGGCCGACCCAGGACGATTCCGCAAATGGAGCCAGCCCGAATTTATGTGAGGATGTCATGGGTGCTGGCGGTCGTGGCTCGTGCGATTTGCGATAAGTACCAAAAGTAGGTGTATTACTGAGTGCGAATGGCAGACCGCAATAGGTTGATCTCACTCGGAACGCTGGCGGCTACAACCGTTGTGGCTCTACTGGTGGTCGGCTGCGGTTCTGGCGGGGCATCGCAATCTGAGGTGCGGACTCTGCTTGCGGAGGCGTGCACAGAAGGCGAGGCCCGGGAGATCGGGCTCTACATCAAGAATTTGGACGACTTCGAATGGCAAGAGGCGAAACTGACGGTGACCAAAGGTGGAGAGACCTACCTGCTAGGCTCCCAGGGCGGACACATCGACGACAGCCGATGGGTGTTGCTCGACGTTCCACCGCAGAGCGTCCGGGAAGCCGAACCGTTTACAGACCCCTCGGAATTCACGACGAGAGGCACGGGGCCCGTACCCAACAACCCCAACTATGCGCGGCCCCTGCTACGGCTCGGAAGCTTCAGCCATCTACAGTCTGCAACGATAAGCATCCGCACCCCTTTCGAGGCGGAGTGGACAGGTGATGTCCACCCCTGTCAGTAGGCGAAAACAGGGCGTAAGCATGTACTACACAGCTGTCACAGCGACAGGCGTGCTGCTGTTACTGACAGCCTGTGGATCGGATGGGGCTTCAGAAGTGACTCCGGTCCACGCTTTGAAAGCTGAGGCCTGCACCGTGGGTGAGGCGCGAGATACAGTACTCCACATTCGCAACCTGGATGATTTCGAGTGGGCCGAGGTTACGGTCGACCTTGTCAAGTCGGACGTGGTCTACCAGGGGAAGTTTGACAATATACGGCCGGAGACCGAACGGCCAAGTGAAGCGATCACGGACCCGACCCGGTTCTCTGTCGACGACAGCCCGGGCTCAACCCGGCTAAACCCGATCGGTAACCGTTTAGCGTGGAGGGCTGTCCTCGGGAACTTCGCTAACCTGGAGAGCTCCAAGATAGCGATTGCCACCCCATTCGCAGCTGAGTGGACGGGAGAGGTACATACTTGTCAATAAGCGGGGAGCCTCTGGCTGATCTAACTGGCGTAAAAACCATAGAAGTCCCGTATTCTGATATCGCTTTTACTGTCCGATCACCCTCACAAATCCGGTCGCGTTCGACTCACAATCCACTGCCTACTTGTTGAGGAATTCTGTCTGGGACGGTTTGTGAGCTAGCCTACGAGCATTTCTTCCTTTGGGTAGCGAATCGGCTGTTGCTCACCTCGCTGCGAGAGAGCGACTACGATGACCATGGGTGGCACAATCCGTCCAATGAACATGGCAACCACAAGTAGTAGCTGACTTTCGGTCTTGAGAGATCCGGTTATCCCCGAGCTTAGCCCTACGGTCGAGACGGCTGAGACCGACTCGAAGAGCAAGTCCAAGAACGGGTGTCCAGATTCCAACAGAGCGAGTGCTAACGCTACCAGATATGTTCCTGCAAAGAAGGTAGCGGCCAGAACGAGAGCCCAACGGATCTGCTGATCCGGTATCCGTCGCCGGAAGGCGGATACACCAGTTTGTCCTCTACCGGCGGCAATGACCATGAGCACGATCAGAGCGAATGTATTCACCTTGATCCCACCGGCGACCGACGCCGACGCACCACCTATGAACATCAGCACCGCGTAAAAAAGGTTTGTGTGGTCTTTGGTCTGGCCGAAATCGACCGTCGAAAACCCCGCGGTCCGGTTGATCGAGTGGAAGACGGAGTTCGTTAGCTTGTCGGCCAGGGGGAATGGTCCTACGGTGGCCGGGTTGTTGAACTCGGATATCAAGAAGAATCCCGCGCCCGATAGTATCAACACTCCGCTGAAAACAAGGACAAGCTTGGAATTCAACGTAAGCTTCCAGAAACTACGGCGATTTACGACGTCGTACACGACCCAGTAGCTCAGACTGCCCAGCAGTACCAGCGTCCCAATGGTTCCTACGATCACTTTGTCCGTGCCAAACGCTGACAAATTTTCGCTGGCCGGCAACGATGTGAAGCCTGCGTTGTTGAACCCTGACACAGCTTGGAACAACGCGTGCCAAACGGCCTCTCCTGAAGGGTAGATAAAAGAGAATCTAGCGATCAGGATCACGAAGCCCACCACTTGAATGGCAAAGGCCCACAAGACGATGCGCAAGGTCACGCTGGCTATATCGGTGAATGCGGCCGTCCCAATCGTTTCTCGCATGACCATGCGCTGCTTCATGGAAACGCGCTGGCCACCGAGCACGAGCATGGCCCCCACGATGGTCATGATCCCAAGCCCGCCGGAAAACATCAGTACCATGATGACGAGCTGCCCTTGGGTGGTCCAATAGCTCGACGTTTCTTGCACGACTAGGCCTGTCACCGTGGCTGCCGACGTTGCGGTAAACAATGCATCCACGAAGGGGGCAAACCCGTCTCCCTCATTAGATATGGGCAGCATCAGCAAGAGCGTGCCCACACTAATCAAGGCGGCAAACGCGTACACCAGTATCAGAACCGGGTTCGTCGTGAGCGGCTGGGCTCGCCTGTCGTCGATCTCCAGATGAACGGGGCGCATCGCCTCTTCCCGCGGGCGGCGGATCACCCTGTCTGCGGGCTTGGGGGCCCACGGTTGTCGGTTATCAGGCACTTGGGCCATGTGGTGCTCCAGGAAGGTGTTGATAGGCGCGTTGGGATGTCGCTAAGGCCCAGTGGCTAGGCGCCCGTACCCTCCTCTTCGCCTCAAATCTTCGAGTCGCGGTCGCAGGTCTTTCGCAAGGGCCTGCCTCACTCAAAGGATACTAGCGCTGACCCATAAGGAAATCGTCAGAACGGTGACACTCGAGGTAACGGTGGTGCGAAGGTCTACCGGTTTTTGGGGCGAGCTCTGTCTCACCCAAAGTGCGTCGCCCCGGCGGGTGAACTCTCCGGAGTCGGTGAATGCCTCGGCAGCCAGAACACTCTGAGGTGGCCAACTGGTCTGCTTGTCGCGGCCCGGCCTCATTCTTTGAGGCTCATCGCCCAACGTGTAGGTCTCACCACCCTTCTCCAGCGTGAACTCGATGTCCTGCCACTCGAAATCGTCAAGGTTCTTGAAGGTGACGATGGTGTCCCGTGCCTCCCCTTCGGTGCACACCTCGGCCGTGATCGCCTGTCCAATGCATTTGTCGGACAGGCGAGGCTCCGCCTGAACCGCAGGCCGCCAGAATCGCAATTGACGCAACAGGGATGAGTCCAATGCAAGCTTGCTCAAGAGGTTGACCTCCAAGAGAATGTATGGGCTGCCTCAATGGTTGCGAATCCCAGCTATGGCGCTGTGCCCGCATCTTAGCACGCTGTTTCAGCGGCCATCAGGCGGGCTCAGGTCATCGCAAGGCGGCGCGTTTATTTAGGATGCGGATCGAGTCTCGGAAATATCGGCTAATGCAAGGAGGAGTTTCTGACGTCAGAAGAAAACAAGCCGATAGTCCCGCCAATGCTTCGATAGTTGGGGCGCACCAAAAGCCGTAAGGGAATCGTTGCCTGCGATCTTGTCGCTCGTATGACTGGGGGTCCCTGAGCCGATGAACCGGGAGGCCTTTATCCAGTACGAGGCCGATTCTAGTCGCCCTGATTGATGAGGCCGTTGACCCGTTTCAGAAGTTATTCCGGACAATGTGTCTAGACCCAGCTGGCGGCAACTGAGGCGAGGGCCACCAGTGATCATAAGGCTTGATAGCAGACCGTACAGAAGGTATTGATGCTACTCAACGTCTCAACAATCGTAGGCTAGGACCCGCTGAGGGTTGTCAAACATCACGGTACGAATCTCGGACTCGGTGACTCCCTCGGCATCCAGCATCGGCACGAATGACCTCAGGATATGGTCGTAGCCGGTACCACCGAACCGCCGAAGTCGCGACTTGAAGCAGACGTCCATGGACAGCAGTATTTGCGAGACGTACCCCTGTCGCACCAAATGCCCCACCGTTTTGGCGCGGGCGAGATCCAGCTGTCGGTCCTCGAGGCCTACGTGATCGATCTGTAAGTACACCCCTTTGGCGGCGACGGCCTTCAGTCTGTCGAGATCGCGCAGGTCGCCGAGATGGCCGATAATAATCCGTCCCGGTTCAACCCCCTCATCTTCCAGGATCTCCAGTTGATCGAATATAAGTTGTTCCAGATATGTATGGGTCGAAATTGCCGCGCCGGTCCTCAGGTGCGCCCTGGCGGCCGAGCGGAACACGCGTTCCCCCGCCGGGCTTATGAAGTCTCGCGATGTTCCGATCTCACCTATGATCCCGGCCCGTATTCCCGTTCCGTCAATGCCCTCCGTCAGCTCCGTCACCATGAGGTCGGCCAGTCTCTCGGTACTCCATTCGTAGACCCGTGGTGGGTAGTAGGGCTCGGTGTAGTAACCCGTGGAGGCGATGATGTGGAGCCCCGTTTCCTCAGAAACCCTCTTCAGAGCCTTGACGTCCCTACCCATGAACTCATTGCTGAGCTCCACGACGGCCCCACACCCAGCCTCTTCGAGAGGGCGCAATTCATCGATCGCCAGGTCCACGTCGTCCAGAATCCCATCGTAGCCATGATGACGCAGATCTAAGATTATGTGCTCGTGGGTCAGGGTGAGTCCTAACTCTTCCGGTGCTACAGGGCCGGAAACGGTCATGATGCCCATATCGGAACTCCTCGTCGTCTTTGTGGGCCAACTGCTGTGAGTGTAGGTGTGTCACCTTCGGATGATTCTGGTGGCCGGACACGCTTCTTCCCTGGGCTATTGACCTGAGGATAGGGATACGAGGCAACCAACCTAGGCTGGTCAACGGTCAGGCTAAGAATCTCGTTCGTCCGCCAGCGCGCGATTCATGACCGCTTGAAAGTCCTGATACGGACGGGCCCCCGTAAAAAGATACTTGCCGATGATGAACGCCGGAATGCCACTGATGCCCAGGCTCTTTGCCTCTTGAAATTCGGTCATGACCGAGTCCTCATAATGCCTTGACTCAAGTCGCTCTCCCAGCTCGTTGGTGTTCAGCCCTGAGGCACCGGCCACCTCCAGCAACACGTCTATATCACCTAGGTCCCTGCCCTCAGCCCAGTACGCCTCATACAGTCCATTGTGGAACGAGAAAAACTTACCGTGCTCTTTGGCATACTCGGTCGCCTCGAGCGCGTATTTGGTGTAAGAGACCAGAGGCGGCTGACGCATCACGAGGCCTGCTTCGCTCGCGTACGTCCTGAGAGGCTCGCTTAGCTGATCTGTCGCCTCGCCGGAGCGAATCTCCCTGACCTTACCTTCTTTAGGAGTGTCTGGGCGCAGCAAGAACGCCTTCCCTTCGACCGTGACGTCGTACTCCTCTTTCAGTCTCTCGACCCGTTCCAGGCCGACATAACACCAAGGTCATATGTAATCGAACCAAAGTGTCACTTTGACGGGTTGCGAACTGACCATCTCGGAATCTCCAGTCATTATTCAACTCCAGGGCCTGCGATCGAGGCCGTATCCGCTCGGCGCTTAGTCTACAGCTACCCGAGGAGTACGGCAAAGCGTCCGAATCGGCAGTCCACCTCGGAACGAGATTTCGAATTTTTGGAGCTATCCATTCTTGCGGTCGAATCCAGAGGCTTTCCGGGCCCGTCCCCAGCGATGCTATACATGCCTTGGCGGACCCTTGTTGGCCTACGCACGAGTGTCAATTTTCTTCTTGCACGGGAGGACGGGAAGGAACGAGTGTTCCCGCGAACACCGGGATTCGTCGAACGCGAACCGCCGGTACAACCGGTACCCGGGTAGGGCCGCGTCCGTGGCGCTGATCCTGGATACGAGGCCATGTTATGCTGAGTTACCGACGTTAAGTTAGAATTTGTGTCAACGCACCCGGTTGTTATTATCCAAGAGGACTCGGGATCTAGGACGACTCCCAATCACGTGGAAAGAGGCCATTGCTTTGCCGGCCTCGACGAGCGAAGAGGACGTGAGCATGCTACTACCCGGTGACCCCTTTCCTGAGATCAGTCTCGCTCTAGTCGGAGGCGGTGAGATCTCTATTCCTTCGGACGTGGCCGGATCGTGGGTCTACCTGCTCTTTTACAGGGGAGGATGGTGACCGTACTGCACTCGGCAGTTGGCCGAGGTCGAGCAGAGCTATAGTCAGTTCCTCGACCTCGGAATACGTGTCGTTGCGGGCAATACGGACGGTGTCCCCGAAACGGGTGCAACGGCCCACGACCATCAGCTATCATTTCCGGTCGCCCATAACGTAGACCCCGAGCTCGTCGAGGCGCTGGGAGGCTGGATAGGAGAGCGTCGAGGCGAGCGCATCATGCAGCCCTCGGAGTTCGTGATCCGGCCCAATGGCGAGGTGGCCGCATCGATGTACGCTTCAACCCAGCTCGGTCGCATGGACCCTCAAGAGGTGCTGCGGTTTGTTAGGTCGCGCATGGACTAGGTCGCGCGTGTGTGCGGTGGGTTCCAGGGCACCTGCACGGGCGGTTGCGTTTTGAGAATCGAACGCCATAGTGATGCTTTGTTTGCGGCCCGGCGATTGAGCATTGCATCGCGGTTCGAATCGCCTAGGGTGTGAGCGAGGAACCGCGCACGCGTCCCCCCGACGATGATCCAGGGAGAATTCGGAGTCTCTCTGTCCTTCCGGAATTCAGCTCAAGCCCCTTAATTGTCAGACGCTATCGTTTGACAATTAAGGAACCTGACTGATGCGGCGTGTCTTATGAACTCGGACTTGGTACTGCTCCTCTCGCAGTCGTGGTGACTTGGCCATCTGATGTTTGCTTGGCTTCGCAAGAGCCTCAAATATCGGACGGTCCAAGAGGATATCCTTCTGGAGCAATGGACAGCTCGCGACAAATCCAGTCAGCGGCTTTGTCATGCGGCGCAGGCGAGTGGGCCGGCAGGGATTCGAACCCTGGACACTCGGATTAAAAGTCCGATGCTCTGACCAGACTGAGCTACCGGCCCGTGGGATGAGACTTTACGCGGTCGAGGCCCGCAACGCGACCGCTCGCCGCCGTTTATGGTAGCGCTGCAGTTGCTCTAGTGGCAAGGTCAAAGACCGCCGCCGTCAGGTGCACAGAGACACACTTGCCAGCGTACACAGCCCCAACTGGACCGCCATGACGAAGCGGGAGGATGCCGAAGGCCACGATCCTCACCAGCCCGTTCCGGGCGGCTAGCCGCCCGAGGCTACCTGGCTCGACAGTGTACGTACCATGCCGGGCTTGTCGTTCGCTTCGATGCCCAGGGGTCCGCATATGCGTCTCAAGCCTTCTTCGCTGAACGCCCCGACCAGACCCAAAACAGCCCAGTTGGTCTCCAGACCTGGCAACGAGGCCAGCTCGACCAGGCGTTCAATGGCTTCGTCCCTCCCGATGGTGGGCAGACCAAGCTCCCGCGCGCAGTGCCCTATGTCGTCGGGCCAGAAGAGGCCGAGCAGATCCCGAAGGCTCATGTTTCCAGCATCCCATCGTGCGAAGGTCATATTCGAGTATTGCGGTAATTCCCTTTCATTTCCCATCGCCCCTTCTGGTGATTACAGGGTGAGGGCGGCCCTGGTTACGTTGGGAGTGCCAGGGTCTCTCAACTGATGTATGCGGTAGTCGGCGTGGATCCGCCGTCGAGGCACTGATGCGGGTGACAGTGCTGTATTCGCGGTTCGACCCGGAGATTCTTCAGGCACAAGATCGGAGAGGGTCGTGGAGGAGCGTGGCTAAGGAAGGTTGAAGCTGCTGAGGACCTGGGCCCCGTCGATCGGCCAGTACCTCAGCCACCCTCTACCTATGAGGTGGTCCGCCGGCACTGGACCCCAGTCCCTAGAGTCCAGGCTGGCCCTTCGATTGTCGCCGAGGACGTAGTATGAGTCTGGCGGCACGGCGGTTGGCTGTTCTTGACTCTGGTCCGCGTTTACGACGTATGGCTCGTTTAGCACCACGCCGTTGAGGAAAACCTCGCCGCGCCTGATCTCGATCGTGTCTCCCGGTATTCCGATCACCCTCTTCACGAAGTCCCGGCTCGGGTCTCTCGGAAACCGGAAAACGATTACGTCTCCTCGCTGCGGTGGATGAAATGCGAACGTCGCCTCGGGCCGATTGTCCGTTACGAACGGCAGGAGCGCGAGTAGGTCGCCGAGGTCGTGCTGCAAGTAGACGATCTTATTGACCAGGATGTGCTGGCCCTCTTTCAGCGTGGGCTCCATACTCGGGCCCTCGACTCGGAAGTTCTGCACGCTGAACTGGAGCGCAAGAAAGATAGTCAGCGCAAGGAAGACAGTTTCGATTAGTTCGCGGACCAGGGCTCGCACCGATTCGGCTTCTTTCCGCCTCGTTCACGTATTGGGGGCGGACCAATGTGTCTGCGCTCCCGACAGGCTGGCTCAATCCATTATAGCTGTGGTCCGAACGCCGCGTCACACCTAGACGCATTCACGCATTCCTGAAGTATTATGGAATCGGTATTGCGCGACACAAGCGATCGTGAGTCTGACCCGTGTTGGATGCTCGCCAAGCGGGCAACGCACTTCCCGGCGCGTGTTGGACGATTCTGAGGTCTGCGTGGAACTGGAAGATTCCCAACTTGTTGCGCGAAGCCGGGACGGCGACCTAGCCGCCTTCAACGTGATCGTCGAACGCTACCAGGCCCAGGTACTAAGCGTCGCCTGGCGCGTCGTAGGAACCCGCGCTTCCGCGGAAGACATCACCCAAGAGACGTTCATCTCGGCCTACAGGGCCATCGGGAAGTTCCGCGGAGGCCGCCTGCGGGCCTGGCTGTTCCGGATCGCATCGAACCTGGGCGTAGACCTCTTGCGGTCGTCAAAGCGCCGCCCCGAAGACTCTCTCGACCAGTCTCTGGAGAACCCAGCTTTTCAGGTCGCATCGGGTGAGGAGACTCCAGAGCAGGCCGCTCTCCGTGGGGAGCTGGGTGGCGAGATTCAGAAGGCCATCCTTTCCCTGCCGGACGATCAAAGGGTCGCGCTGCTGCTGATTGACGTGCAGGGCCTGAGCTACGATGAGGCCGCCGAGGCCACCGGCGCGTCCATCGGCACGGTAAAGTCCCGACTCAGCAGGGCCCGCGGCAAGGTCCGCGACATCCTGGTCAAGCGGCCGGAACTTTTACCCGACAAATTCCGTCATATAGGCTGAGGAGGAAAATTCGGTGATCGGATTCCTTGAAGGCCGTAGACACGCCAGGCTGCAAGGCCTGCTGTCTGCCTATATCGACGGCCAGGTCAACGACTCAGAGCGTGCAAGAGTCGAGGCCCACCTCGACGGCTGCGAGGCATGTCGTTCCGAGTTGACGACGCTCCGTGCGACCGTCGATCTTCTGACCAGCCTTCCCCAGATCGTGCCGTCTCGCTCCTTCGCGTTGACTCGGGAGCCGGAGCCTGTTCGCTCGTACGAACCGCTGATGTGGACCGCTCGCGTGATGGCACCCGTTGCGGCCGTCCTGCTCGTTTTGCTCGTCGCCGGGGACTCCGTCGGGCTGATCACACAACAGGCGACTGGTGGGCCGGTGGCCGTCGAGACCTCGGCCTCCGAGGGTGGAGTAGCCGCCACGCAGGACGACGCTTCGGCTGCTGTAGCACCCGCAGCCGCGCCAGAGGCCGCCACGGCTCCAATGGCGATGGCCGCCCAAGCAGTTACGGAAGATACCACGGTCGCCCAGGTCGAAAGGACCGCGGCGGCGGAAGAAGAGGTAGTTGCAGAGGTGGATTGGCAGGAACGAGCTGTGCCTAAAGCGGCGGTCGCCTCTGCCACAACCGAAGAAGCGGTGGAGGAGCCAGGTGAAAGGCGCTCCCTGGCCCCCTCGGAGTCTGCCGGGGAGTCTCTAACTCCCGCTCCCATGGCGGCCATGTCCGCCGGGTCGGCCGAAGACCAGCCCATCGCAGTACCACTAGCCGTCGCGCCCTCGACACCCGCGGAAGGGGACGAAGGTCTCGAGCTTGCCCTGTGGCAGCTCGAGATCGCTGCGGCAGCCGTGATTCTCGCGGCTCTGGCCGGCGCGGTCTGGACGGCCCGC